>NZ_JBNNVU010000010.1:0-106527 GCF_050280705.1 Pseudomonas sp. NPDC089530
TTCTGTCCGGCGCCGGCGGTGAGCACCTGGCCCATGATCACTTCATCGACCTGGGCGCCGTCGAGGCCGGTCTGGGCCAGCAGCTGGCGGATCACTGCGGCGCCGAGATCGACCGCGGGGATGTTCGCCAGCGAACCCTGGAAACTGCCGACCGCGGTGCGGGTGGCGGCAACGATTACGACGTCTTGCATGGTCTGGCTCCTGTTCAGGCGAACTGCATTTCAGGCACGTGGGCCGGCACGATCAGCTTGCCGGCGGTCTTGCTGACGATTTCCTCGACGCTCACCCCAGGCGCGCGCTCCTTGAGGATGAACGCGCCGTTCTCGATCTCCAGGTAAGCCAGGTCGGTCAGCACGCGCTTGATGCAGTTGGCGCCGGTCAGCGGCAGGCTGCAGCGCGACAGCAGTTTCGACTCGCCGTCTTTCGAGGCGTGGGTCATGGTGACGATGATGTTTTCCGCGCCGGCCACCAGGTCCATGGCGCCGCCCATGCCCTTGACCAGCTTGCCGGGGATCATCCAGGAGGCGATGTTGCCCTGCACGTCGACCTCGAAGGCGCCGAGCACGGTGAGGTCGATATGGCCGCCGCGGATCATCGCGAAGGATTCGGCAGAAGAGAAAATCGACGCGCCAATGCGTGCGGTGACCGTCTGTTTGCCGGCGTTGATCATGTCGGCATCGACTTCGTCGTCGGTGGGGAAGGCGCCCATGCCCAGCAGGCCGTTTTCCGATTGCAGCATCACTTCCATGCCGTCGGGGATGTAGTTGGCCACCAGGGTCGGGATGCCGATGCCGAGGTTCACGTAGAAGCCGTCCTGCAGTTCGCGGGCGACGCGTTGAGCCATTTGTTCGCGGGTAAGAGCCATTTTTTATTCTCCGTCAGTCGTTGGGCGGGCGATTACTTGCGCACGGTGCGCTGTTCGATGCGTTTTTCGAACGTGCCGCAAATGATCCGGTCGACGTAGATGCCGGGGGTGTGGATCTGCGTCGGGTCCAGCTCGCCCGGCTCGACGATCTCTTCGACCTCGACCACGGTGATCTTGCCGGCGGTGGCGGCCAGCGGGTTGAAGTTCTGCGCGGTGTGGCGGTAGACCACGTTGCCGAAATGGTCGGCTTTCCAGCCTTTGACGATGGCGAAGTCGCCGGTGATGGACTCTTCCATCAGGTAGGCGCGGCCGTTGAATTCACGGGTTTCCTTGCCGTCGGCGACCGGGGTGCCGACGCCGGTGGCGGTGAAGAAGGCCGGGATGCCGGCGCCGCCTGCGCGCATCTTTTCCGCCAGGGTGCCTTGGGGGGTCAGCACCACTTCGATTTCGCCGCTCAGCAGCTGTTTCTCGAACAGCGCGTTCTCGCCGACGTAGGAGGCGACCACCTTGCTGATCTGCCGGTCTTCCAGCAGCACGCCGAGGCCGAAACCGTCGACGCCGCAGTTGTTGGAGACCACGGTCAGGTCGCGGGTGCCGCGACGCTTGATCTCGGCGATCAGGTTTTCCGGAATGCCGCACAGGCCGAAGCCGCCGGAAATCACGGTCATGCCGTCCTTGAGGCCTTCGAGGGCTTCCTCGTAGGACGCTACGCGCTTGTCGAAACCTGCCATCTGCACATCCTCTTGTTATTCGTCTTTACGTGGCCTGCCGGCCGTTTGAACGGTGAGCCGCAGTGTTGCGCCGGGGCATTCATTTGTTAAGTTGATTTTTAAGGTTGATTGATAGATAAAACTCAACAGTCGATGCCGAGGTACCCCCCATGACTGTCAAACAGATCCGCGCCTTCCTGGCCGTGGCCCAGAGCCTGAGTTTCGCCGTGGCCTGCGAGCGCCTGCACCTGTCGCAGTCGGCCCTGAGCCTGACCATCAAGGCATTGGAGGATAGCCTGGGCGGCCGGCTGTTCAGCCGCAACACGCGCAACGTGGCCCTGACCCCGGAAGGCGAGGCCCTGGTGCCCCTGGCGCGTCGCCTGATCGCCGACTGGGACAACGCCGAGGACGAACTGCGCCAGCGCTTCACCCTGCAACGCGGGCGGGTGACCCTGGCGGCCATGCCGTCCTTCGCCGGCAACCTGCTGCCGCCGATTCTCAAGACCTTTCGCGCGCGGTATCCGCAGGTCAACGTCACAGTCAACGACGTGATCAACGAACAGGTGCTGGAGATGGTCCGCGACCGCCAGGTGGAACTGGGGGTGGCCTTCGAGCCGCAGCAAAGCGCCTCGCTGCAGTTTACCCCGCTGTACATCGATCGCTTCGTCGCCGTGGTGCCCAGCGATTCGCCCCTGGCGGCCCTGGCGGACATCGACTGGCAGTCGCTGCTGGAGCAGCCTTTCATCACCCTGCAACGACCCTCTACGGTGCGGGTGATGCTCGAAGAACACCTGCGGGCGCGGCAGATGAAACTGCCGGTGGAGTTCGAGAGCCACCAACTGGCGACGGTGGGGCGCATGGTCGCCAGCGGCCTGGGCGTCAGCGCGGTGCCGGCCCTGTGCGCGGGGCAGATGCAGGAACTGGGCGCCCGCTGTATCACCTTGCGCGACCCGGTGGTGGAGCGCGCCATCGGCGTACTGACCAACCCCGGGCACGAACTGTCGAGCGCGGCCCAGGCGTTGTTCGACATCCTGCGTGGGGCCGGGCTGGCCGAGCGCTTGTCGGTCGAGCCTTAAGGCACCAGGCGCTCGGCCAGTAGCGGCAACAGCTGCTCGCAGGAAGCGGCGATCTTCAGGTCCAGCAACTCGTCGGCACGGGTCTTGCCGAAGTTGATGGCGATCAGCGGCTTGCCTTGCTCGACCACGGCCTTGCACAGGCGGAAGGCCGAATAAGCCATCAGCGATGACCCCACCACCAGCAGGCCGGCGGCCTGTTCGACGCTGCTCATGGCCTTGGCGGCGGTGGCCTGGGCCACGTTCTCGCCGAAGAACACCACATCCGGTTTCAGCCGTTCGCCGGCGCAATGGGGGCAGCGCGGCACCTGGAAGCGTTCTTCGAGCGCCGGGTCCAGCAGGGTATCGCCGTCGGGAGCCTGTACGGCGTCGACGCCGGCCAGGTAGGGATTGTGCTGCTCCAGCAACTGCTGGATCGCCTGGCGCTGGCTGTGCCGGGCGCAATCCAGGCAGACCACCCGGTGCAGGCTGCCGTGCAGTTCGATCACGCCCTGGCTGCCGGCCTGGTCGTGCAGGGTGTCGACGTTCTGGGTGATGACCCCGGCGATCCGCTGCCGCGCCTGCAAATGCGCCAGGGCCTCATGGGCCGCGTTCGGCCGTGCCTGGCGGATCCGCGGCCAGCCGAGCATGGCCCGCGCCCAGTAGCGGCGCCGGGCTCTGGGGTCGGCCAGGAACTCCTGGTACATCATCGGCTGCTGGCCACGGCGCACGCCGTGGTTGTCGCGGTAGTCGGGAATCCCCGACGGGGTGCTGATGCCGGCGCCGGTGAGAACCATGAAGGGGCGCTCGGCCATCAGGCGCTGCAATTGCTCCAGGGGAGCGTCCAGGGTGTCGGTCATCTGAATCCTCGTGCTCGGGCGATGGCGCGGCGAAGGCATACCTTGTGCCTGGCGAGGATTTTAGACAAGGGGGCGGGAACTGGACGGCGAAGTTGCCGCCCAGCGTCGTGCAAGGCCGGCTCAGGAGGACTGCGCGCTGTCGTCCTGGGGGGCTTCGGTGGCTTCTTCCTGGCCCGGCAGTTCGGTGATCACGCTGAAGTCGCTGACCTCCACCGCCCCCAGGCCATAGCCCAGCAGGTGGAAAGAGAACGCTTTGCGCGATTCCGGGTTGGCGAAGCTGAAGTCCATTTCCAGCGGCTGGTCGGGCGTCACCAGCATCTCGTCCGGCAGGCCCAGGGCCACGTCCTGCTCGCGTTCCTTGCCCTTGAGCAGGATGTAGGCGTTCTGCTGCGGGTCGGCCGAGCGCACGGTGAAGCGCACCCGGGTCTGGGAGCCCTTGGGCATTTCCAGGTACTGGGCGCCGATCAGGTTGTCGGCCCAGTCGTCCTTGATCTGCGCTTGCAGCGGGATGATCGCCGGGCTGCCGAACTGGTAGTGCAGGTTCAGCGACGATTGCAGCAGGGTGCGGTCCAGGCCCTCGGCCCGGGCGCTGATCTGGCGTGCGCGCAGGCCGCCGTACTGGCCCTTGAAGGTGGCGCTGTCGGCGATGAAACCGGGGCTTGCGTAGTAGCGGCAGCGCTGCTGGAAATCGCATTCGGTCAGGGTGCCCTGGCCGTCGTGGTAGCGCAGCTTGCCGTTGGTGTAGGACATGATTTCCCGGCCCAGGGCGTAGTCTCGCAGCAGCGAGCGGCCGCTGAGGTTGTCCGGCGGCTGGAAGCCGAAATAGTCGAGCACCGAGGCGCTCAAGTCGACATGGCCGTAGGTCCCGGACTTGAGCTTCGGCAGTTGTGCCTGCTCCGGGGCCAGCATCAGGTTGAAGCCCCAGGACGAGGCCAGGCGCACGCCATCGATGCCGTGGGATTCGTCCGAGGTGATGATCACCAGGGTGTCTTTCAGTACGCCCTGGCGTTCCAGCTGGTCCATGAACTGGCCGATGGCGTCGTCCAGGTAGGCCACGGCGGCCTGCTTGGGCGTGTCGAAGCGGTTGAGGTAGTCCTCGGGCGCGGAGTAGGGCTGGTGGGTGCCGACGGTGAGCAGGGTGAGCATCCATGGCTTTTTCTGCTTTTTCAGCTGGCCGACATAGTCCAGCGCGCCTTCGAAGAAGGCCTTGTCGTCCTTGCCCCAGGGGAAGTCCAGGTAGTTGGCGTTGCTGAACCACTCCAGGCCGTGGGTCGCGTCGAAGCCGATGTGCGGCATGATCTTGTCTTTGGCCATGAAGCGCAGGCCGGCGCCTTGCAGGTAATGGGTGGCGAAGCCGTGCTGGCGCAGCTGGGCCGGCAGGCAGGCGCGGTTGCGCTGGCTCTGGGTCAGCAGCTCGATGCCCTTGGGCGTACCGTTGTCGAGCTTGTCGTAGTCGCCGCAGAGCATGGCGTACAGGCCGCGAATGGTCTGGTGGCTGTGCAGCACATAGTCCGGGGCATTCATGCCGCGTTCGGCCCAGGCGCTGAGCTTGGGCATCAGGTTGTCCTGATAGCGGCTGTGCAGGGCTTCGCGGTTGGTCTGGATATAGGCCCCGGGAATGCCTTCCAGGGCGATCAGCAGCACGTTGCGCGCCTGGCCCGGGCCGGCCAGCAGCCGCTCGCCGTCGAGGTCGAGCTGGGTCAGGCCGGCCATCTGCACCGGCAGTTCGGGCACATCGCCTTCGAGCCAGTCTTCCACCTGGATCTGCGCCTGGCCCGTGGCGGTCGCCAGGGCCTGGTGGGGCAGGTTGAACAGGTGCCATTGATCGGCGTCGCTGGGTTTCAGGTACTGGGCGCTGCCGTGGGCCAGCAACAGCAGCACCGGCAGCGTCCAGCTGTAACGGGGCAAGGTCGGCAGCTGCGCCGCGCGGCTACGGCGCTGGACGCCCAGCCACAGCGCCAGCCCCAGCAGCAGGGCCAGGCCCAGCCACGGGTGGGCCAGACCGCCGCCGGTGGAGTTGCCGACGAATTGCGGGTCCACCAGGTAATGCAGGTCGGCGATGTTGGGCATGCGCCCCACGGCGCTCACCAGTTCGGCGCTGACCAGGGTCAACAGGGCCCAGACCAGCAGCACCGGCAGGGCCAGCCACCAGGGGCGACGGTACAGCAGCACGGTGAGCAGGCTGGCGCTGGCCAGGTCTGACAGGTAGCCCAACGGGTTGGACCAGCCCAGGGCCAGGCGGGCGCCCATGGGCACCAGCAACAACAGGCCGAACAAGGCGCACAGCGGTGCAAAGGGGTGGTGTAGAAAACGACGAATCAACTTCACAAATAACCTGCCTGTCATCAAGGCTTCACGCAAATGTGCGCAATGGTAACAAGGGCAGGCGGCAAGACGTTTCTTATTCTTGAAGGAAATAAGGACGCAGGCCGCCAGGGAGGAGGCTTGAAGCCCCCTGTCCAGGCGTTTGGCGGCGGGATTGGCGAGGCGTCGTGGCGGCCGGATTAACTATTTCAGAGTGTTTAAAAAGCACAGCGGCGGCATTCAGCGCGCCCATTTGATGATCAGCCGGGCGAAAAACGCGCCGCTGACGATCACCGCGAACAAGCGCAAGGTCTGCATGGCCAGCACCAGGCCGACGTCGGCGTGGGTGTCTACCGCGATGATGGTCATGGAGTCCAGGCCGCCGGGGCTGGTGGCCAGGTAGACCGAGAGGAAGTCCTTGTCCATCCAGTGGGCCAGCAGCCAGGCCGACAGCGCGCAGAGGGCGATCAGCAGCACCGCGCCGAGAATCATCGCCGGCAGCCGGCTCCACACGTAGCGCACGGTCGGCCGGTCGAAGCGCAGGCCGACGTAGCAGCCGATGGCGCCGTAGGCCAGGGCCAGCAGCCAGCCGGGCAGGGTGATGTGCAGCAGCCCGGAGATCTGCAGGGCGCCGCCGATCAGCAGCGGCACCAGCAGGGCCCCGGCCGGCACCCGCGAACCGAGCAGCACGCCGAGCACGAGGGTGCCCAGGGTCAGGCCGAGGTTGAGCAGGGTGAAGGTCTGCAGGGTGACTTCGCTGGCGTGGGCTTCGCTGCCGCCGGCCGGAACGCCGATCCAGTGGCTGGCCAGGGCGCCGATCATCACCACACAGACCACCCGTACGTACTGCATGGTGGCCACCACCCGCGAGTCGGCGCCGAAATCGTCGGCCATCGCCACCATGGCCGAAGCCGCCCCCGGTGCGGTGCCCCAGGCCGCGGTGCTCGCCGGCAGGCCGCCGAGGCGCACCAGGGCCAGGCCGACCAGGGCGCTGAGGCAGACGGTGAGCAGGGTGGCGAACAGCATCACGTGCCAGGACTGCGCCATCGAGGCCAGCACCGCCATGGTCATGGAGTGGGCGGCGAGAAGCCCGACCGAGCCCTGGCCGAGACGGAAGGCCTGGCGCGGCATGCGAATGCGGGCGCCGCTGACGCCGAAGCCGATGGCCACCAGCATCGGCCCGAGAAACTGGCCGGCGGGCACTTGGAAATGCTTGAGCAACTGCCCGGCGCTGCCGGCCAGGAGCAGCAGCGCCAGCCATTGCAAGGGCAGGGGCCAGGTAGACAGGGACAAGCACGAGGGATGGGGCAAGGGCATTCTCCGGTGCGCTGGCCGTTCCTGTTGCGGGACCGTTGCTACCAGCGCTTCGGGGCAAATTATTGATAGCGCAACCGATCAAGTCCAGTTTCTAATTGTCATCAATCAATAACTCTGGTTTATCGATTATGGACCTGCGCGACCTGACGTATTTCGAAACCATCGCCGAGCTGGGCCACCTCGGGCGCGCCGCACAGAAGCTCAACCGCAGCCAGCCGGCGCTGAGCAAAAGCATCCAGCGCCTGGAGGAGTCCTTCGGCACCCGACTGTTCGAGCGCGAGGGGCGGCGGATCAAGCTGACGGCGGTGGGCGAGCTGCTGCAACAGCGCGCCCGGCAGTTGCAGCAGAACATCGCCGAGACCCACCGCGAGGTGCGCGATTTCGCCAGCGGCGTGCTGGGCAATATCCGCCTGGGCTGCGCGGCGAGCATGGCCGAGCACCTGCTGCCGCAGATGACCGCGGCGCTGCTGGAGCATGCGCCGGACATCACCCTGAACCTGGCGATCGGCCAGGACGACATGCTGCGCGAGTCGCTGCGTTCCGGGCGCCTGGACATGGTGATCTGCCCGCTGTCCGAGGGCGATCCGCAGTTGCTGCACCATGCCTTGTTCGAGGACGAAGCGGTGGTGGTCGCCAGCCGCGACCATCCGCTGTTCGACGGGCCGATGCGCCTGCGCGACCTGTGCGACTACCGTTGGGTGCTGCCGGGGACCGGGGTCTCGTCCCGGCGCTGGATCGACAATGTGTTCCAGAGCCACCAACTGCCGTTGCCTTCGGTGCAGATCGAGACCAACACCATTTCCCTGTTGCCGCGGCTGATCGGCAAGACCGGGCTGCTGAGTTTCCTGGCCCGGGAAACCCTGGACGACTTCAAGGGTATCGCTCACTTGCGGGAAGTGCCGCTGGAACAGACCCGCATGCATCGCAGCATCGTGGTGCTGGTGCGCAGCGAAGGCTACCTGTCGCCGGCGGCCCAGGCCCTGCTGGACCTGCTCAAGCGCGAGGGGCGCAGTTTCTTTAGCGCCGGATGACCCCCGCACACTGGGCGGGCGGTGGTAATGGTGATGATGGGCTGGATGTAGCCGCTGCCGCAGGCTGCGATCGCCCGCGTAGCGGGCGCAAACCTGTGGACGCGGTTTGCCTGATAGAGCGCGTTGCATGCCAGGGCACCGGCGTTGCCGGCTATCGCGAGCAAGCTTCGCTCCTACAGGGGGGCTATGCGGTGAGGGGAAGGTAGCCGCCCGAAGGCAGCTACCGGGGGAGGATCATTCGCCGCGGATGTACTGCTCCAGCTGGCGGATCAGGTCGGCCTGTTCGGCGATGGCTTCCTTGACCAGGTCGCCGATGGACAGCAGGCCCAATAACTGGCCGTTCTCCACCACCGGCAGGTGGCGCAGGTGGCTGTCGGTCATGATGCCCATGCAGGTTTCCACGCTCTGGTGCGAGTCCACGGTGATCACCGGCGAACTCATGATCGCGCTGACCGGCGTGCCCACCGAGGAGCGGCCGTGCAGCACCAGTTTGCGCGCGTAGTCGCGCTCGCTGATCACCCCGACTATTTCGCCGTTCTGCACCACTGGCAGGGCGCCGACGTTCTTCTCGGCCATCAGCATCAGCGCCTCGAGCACCATCTGGTGCGGCGCGATGGTGTGCACTTGCTGGTTGTGCTTGGCCTTCAACTTCAGTACTTCAGCGACGCTCTTCATGGGGCGCTCCTTGTTAGGCCCGGGACGGTCTGGCGCCGCCCCGCGGGGGTTCCTAAAGAATCGTTGAGAGTGAACGAAGGGGCAAGGTTGAAAAGCGGCGCCCAGTGCAGGAAAAACGTCACTGAATCGATTTTTTCGCAAAGCCGTCCCGACGCCCGTGGCTCAATGGCCGAAGCGCGCCAGGGAAAACGCACTCAGGTCGATCTCGCTGTGTCCGTCCACCAGTCGCTGGGCCAGGGCTTCGCCAATGGCCGCAGAATGTTTGAAACCGTGACCCGAGCAGGCGCTGACCACGGTGACGTTGGCCAGGCTTGGGTGCTGGTCGATGATGAAGTGCGAGTCCGGGGTCACGGTGTAGGCGCAGACGGCGGACTTCACCAGCTCTGGCGTGACGCCAGTGATATGGGCGAGTACCAGGTCGCGGTACATCGCCTCGCCCTGCGCCGCGCTGACCTGGCGATCCAGAGTGTCCGGCGTCGAGCTCTGGCTGTACTGCTCGGTGGCGATCTTCATGCTGCCTTCGCCGGGGATCGGCGGAAAGCCGTAGCAGGTCTGCTCGTCGCTGGCGCCGTGGACGATAAAGCTCGGCGAGTGCTCGGGAACGATCACCGGCTGCGCCAACCGGTACCAGTACAGCGTCTGCCGGCAGACCCGCAGCAGCTCGTCGAAGGGCGCTCCCAGCAATTGGCTGGACCACATGCCGGCACAGACCACCACCTTGGCCGCGGTGATGCGCCGGTTCTGGCTGGTGACCTGTACTTGCCCCCGATCGCTGTCGATAGCCAGCACCGTCTCGCCGGTGAACAGCGTCGCGCCCAGCTGGCGGGCCAGGGTCAGTTGCGCGTCGATGCAGCGTTCGGGCCGTACATAACCGCCGCCGGGTTCGAAGTAACCCAGGGCGCTGTCGTGGATCGGCGCGAACTGCGGGAAGCGCTGGCGGATCTGCGCGGCGTCCAGCACTGCATGTTCGATGCCGAAGCGGCGAGCCAGGGCCAGGGTGTTTTCGGTGAAGTCCGGCGTACCGTCCTGGCCGGTCGGGGTGGCACTGGAGGTCATCACCAGCACGCCGCATTGTTCGAACAGCGGCGTATCCAGTTGGGCTTCCAGTTCGCGCCAGATCTGCTGCGCGCGGATCGCCAGCGGCACATAGGCCGCGCCTTCGCCCACGGCCTGGCGGGTGATGCGGGTGTCGCCATGGCTCGAGCCCTGATCGTGGGGCGGGGCGAAGCGGTCGATACCGGCCACCTTCACCCCGCGCTTGGCCAACTGGTACAGGGTGGCCGCGCCCATGGCGCCCAGGCCGACTACAACGACATCGAATTCGGGTGTCTGCATGGCGGTGTCCTTGGACTGTCAGCGGCGATTGATAGTGGCCAGGGTCATGGGCGCGATGAGCCGATGGAACGGCGCCACCGGCAGCATGTACAGGCGCCCCAGCAGGTTGTGCGGATGGACCACGGTGGACAGCACCACCGGTCGTCGGCCCTCGGCGGTCAGTGGCAGGCGGTTGAGGGACAGGTACACGTCCAGGTGCTGGTCGCGGTCCGCCACCAGCACCTCGTCGGGGTGCTGGGAGACCAGGGTGAAGATGCCGACCCGGTCGCCGGGCTGGTAATCCTCGTCGGCCCGGGCCAGGTCGATCCGGGTCAGGCGCCCCAGGTCCTTGAGGCCGAACAGCTGCACCACGCGGTTGCGCAGGGCCATCATCCGGTCGATCCAGGCCGGGGTCTGGCTCATCAGGTGCAGCAGGTGGCGCATGGCGCTGCGGTCGGGGTCCTGGGCCAGGACCTGGCGGCAATCGATGAAGCTCGCCCCGGCGGCCAGGTTGGCGATGCTGGAAGGGCTGGGCAATGGGCAAGGCTGGACGGCGGTTTGCATCGATACGTTCCCTGTAGAAGTGGCGGCAAAAAATAGCATTGTTTGCAGGGGGAGCGCTGGAGGGGGCGGGCTCTTGCGAGCGCTGCGCACTCGATCGCAGCCTCGCTGGCGCTCGACAGCGGCTACATACATGGCCTACGCCAATTCTTGTAGCCGCTGCCGAGCCTGCGAGGCTGCGATAAGGCCCGCAGGGCCTTCAGCGATCTGGAGAACGCCGCGCCCCTGCGGGTCGTACGCAGACAGGGTTTTGTGTGTGGGCCGAAAGCAAAAAAGGCGCCCGAGGAGGGCGCCAAGGAGTCGCCTGAACCGAGGGAGCCAGGCGAGCCCGTTCGCAGGAGTGTCGCGGTGGTAAGGCGCGACATGAACGGAAGAGGGCAGCGGCGCCCGGCGCAATGGCCGGGCGCGCGGGGTATTTATTTGCCGAGCTTGATCCGCGTCCAGCCACGGTTCATCACGCGCTGGATGGGGATCGGCTGGTCGGGCACCGCGTACAGGGTGGCGAGCACCGCTTGTGGCGGGTACGAGGCCGGGTCGTTGCGGATCGCCTCGTCCACCAGCGGCGTGGCGGCCGCATTGGCGTTGCTGTAGCCCAGGCTGTTGGTGACCTCGGCGACGATGTCCGGGCGCATCAGGAAGTTCATGAACAGGTAGGCGTTGTCGACGTTGGCCGCGTCCTTGGGCATGGCCATCATGTCGTAGAAACTGCCGGCGCCTTCCTTGGGAATGCTGAAGGCGACCTTCTCCTTGTTGCCCGCTTCTTCGGCCCGGGAGCGCGCCTGCAGCACATCGCCGGAGTAGCCCACGGCCACGCAGATATTGCCGTTGGCCAGGTCCGAGATGTACTTGGAGGAATGGAAGTAGGTCACCGACGGCCGGATCTTCATGAACAGCGCTTCGGCTTCGAGGATCTGCGCCTTGTCCTTGCTGGTCACCGGGTAGCCCAGGTAATGCAGGGCGGCCGGGAGCATTTCGGTCGGCGAGTCGAGGAAGCTGATGCCGCAGGCCTTGAGCTTCTCGGCGTTCTCCGGCTTGAACAGCAGGTCCCAGGAATTGACCGGCGCGTCGCTACCCAGCACCGCCTTGACCTTGTCCGGGTTGTAGCCGATGCCGATCGAGCCCCACATGTAGGGGAAGGCGTGGGCGTTGCCCGGGTCGCTGGCGGCGACGTTCTTGAGCAGCACCGGGTTGAGGTTCTTCCAGTTCGGCAGCCGCGACTTGTCCAGTTCCTGGTAGACCCCGGCCTTGATCTGCTTGGCTAAAAAGCTGTTGGACGGGACCACGATGTCATAGCCCGACTTGCCGGTGAGCAGGCGCGCCTCCAGGGTTTCGTTGCTGTCGAACACGTCGTAGGTGACGTGGATGCCGGTCTCGGCCTCGAACTTCTTCAGGGTGTCCGGGGCGATATAGTCCGACCAGTTGTAGACGCGCAACTCCTTGTCGTTGGCCTGGGCGCCGGTAACCAGGGCGCCGACTAGGGACAGCGATAGCACGCTTTTGGCGAACAACATCCTGCCAAGCATTTTCATCGGTACAACTCCATTTCTTATTGTGCAGATCGCTGCAGCTGGAACGCGGGGTGTCGTGAAACGCGACGGCCTAGGCCGTCGCTTGCATCCGTGGGCTTGCGGGTTGATAGGCTTCGTTGGCGGTGAACTCCATGGCTTCCTGGATCGCCCGCTTGCGGCGTTCTTCGGCGCGCCGGCCGAAGAACCAGACCAGGAAAGTCGCCAGCGACACCGCCAGCAGGATCAGGCTGGCCACGGCGTTGATCTCCGGTTTCACCCCCAGGCGCACCGCCGAGAACACTTCCATCGGCAAGGTGGTGGAGCCCGGGCCCGAGACGAAGCTCGCCAGCACCAGATCGTCCAGGGACAAAGCGAACGACATCATGCCGCCCGCCGCCAGCGACGGCGCGATCATCGGGATGGTGATCAGGAAGAACACCTTGAACGGCCGTGCCCCCAGATCCATCGCCGCCTCCTCGATGGACAGGTCCAGTTCACGCAAGCGCGCGGAGACTACCACGGCCACGTAGGCGGCGCAGAATGTTGTGTGGGCGATCCAGATGGTGACGATGCCGCGCTCCTGGGGCCAGCCGATCAGTTGCGCCATGGCCACGAACAACAGCAGCAGCGACAGGCCGGTGATCACCTCGGGCATTACCAACGGCGCGGTGACCAGGCCGCCGAACAGGGTGCGCCCCTTGAAGCGGGTGACCCGGGTCAGCACGAAGGCCGCCAGGGTGCCCAACGCCACCGCCGCGATTGCCGTGTAGCAGGCGATCTCCAGGGAGCGCACCACCGAGCCCATCAGTTGCGAGTTGTCCAGCAGACCGACGTACCACTTCACCGACCAGCCACCCCAGACCGTCACCAGCTTGGAAGCGTTGAACGAATAGATCACCAGGATCAGCATCGGCAGGTAAATGAACACCAGGCCGAGCACCAGCATCAGGCTGGAAAATCCGAAACGTTTCATGCCCGTCCCTCCATCTCTTTGGCCTGGCTGCGGTTGAACAGCAGGATCGGAATAATCAGGATCGCCAGCATCACCACCGCCAGTGCGGAGGCCACCGGCCAGTCACGGTTGTTGAAGAACTCCTGCCACAGCACGCGGCCGATCATCAGGGTCTCTGGACCGCCCAGCAGCTCCGGAATCACGAACTCGCCCACCACCGGGATGAACACCAGCATGCAGCCGGCGATGATGCCGTTCTTGGCCAGCGGCACGGTGATTTTCCAGAAGCTGTTGAAGGTGCTCGACCCCAGGTCCGAGGCGGCTTCCAGCAGGCTCGGGTCGTGCTTGACCAGGTTGGCGTACAGCGGCAGCACCATGAACGGCAGGTAGGCGTAGACCACGCCGATATAGACCGCGGTATTGGTGTTGAGGATTTCGATCGGCGCCGAGGTCAGCCCGCTCCACATCAGGAAGGCATTGAGCAGGCCGTTGTTGCTGAGGATGCCCATCCAGGCATAGACGCGGATCAGGATCGCGGTCCAGGTCGGCATCATGATCAGCAGCAGCAACACGTTCTGCGCTTCCTTGCTGGCCTTGGTGATGGCGTAGGCCATGGGGAAGCCGATCAGCAGACACATCAGGGTGCTGAGCAGGGCGACCTTCAGCGAGCCGAGGTAGGCCGAGATATACAGCTCGTCGCCCACCAGCAGCACGTAGTTGCCGACGTTGAGCAGCAGCTGGAATTTCTGTTCGGCGAAGCTGTAGATCTCCGAGTAGGGCGGAATCGCCAGGGCGGCTTCCGAGAAGCTGATCTTCATCACCAGGAAGAACGGCAGCATGAAGAACAGGAACAGCCAGAGGAAGGGAATGCCGATCACCAGCTTGCGACCGCTGGGCAGCACACGGAGCAGTTTGCGATTGAGGGTCATGGTCGAGGTACTCATGCGCGCAGTACCACGCCGCTGTCGTCTTCCCACCAGACGTAGACCTGGTCGTCCCAGGTCGGCCGCGCACCGCGGCGTTCGGCGTTGGCCATGAACGACTGGACGATCTTGCCGCCGGGCAGTTCGACGTAGAACACCGAATGCCCGCCGAGGTAGGCGATGTCGTGCACTTTGCCCCGGGACCAGTTGTAGCGCAGCTCGGGTTTTGTGGTGCTGACCAGCATCTTTTCCGGGCGGATGGCGTAGGTCACCGACTTGTCCTGCACCGAGGTGCTGACGCCGTGGCCGACGTAGATCTTCTGTTCCAGCTCGGGGCAGTGGATCACCGCGTGGCCTTCCAGGTCCTCGATCACGGTGCCGTCGAAGGCGTTCACGTTGCCGATGAACTCGCAGACCATGCGGCTCACCGGGGCTTCGTAGATGTCCACCGGGCTGCCGGTCTGGGCGATCCAGCCCAGGTGCATGATGGCGATGCGCTGGGCCATGGTCATGGCCTCCTCCTGGTCGTGGGTCACCATCACGCAGGTCACGCCGACGCGCTCGATGATCTCCACCAGCTCCAGTTGCATCTGCGAGCGCAGCTTCTTGTCCAGGGCGCCCATGGGTTCGTCGAGCAGCAGCAGTTTCGGGCGCTTGGCCAGGGAGCGGGCCAGGGCCACGCGCTGGCGCTGGCCGCCGGACAGTTGGTGGGGCTTGCGCTTGGCGTACTGGGTCATGTGCACCAGCTTGAGCATCTCGCCGACCCGGGCGTCGATCTCGTCGGCCGGCAGGCGGTCCTGCTTGAGGCCGAAGGCGATGTTCTGGGCCACGGTCATGTGCGGGAACAGCGCGTAGGACTGGAACATCATGTTGATCGGCCGCTCGTAGGGCGGCATGTCGGTGATGTCCACGCCATCCAGCAGGATGCGCCCTTCGGTGGGCCGCTCGAAACCGGCGAGCATGCGCAGCAGGGTGGATTTGCCGGAGCCCGAGCCGCCGAGCAGGGCGAAGATCTCGCCCTGGTGGATCTCCAGGGACACATCGTCCACGGCCACGGTTTCATCGAACTTCTTGGTCACGCGGTCGATCTTCACCAGAACCTTTTGCGGGCTCGGGTTGCCTTCGAGGGCTTTCCGGTAAGTGCTGGAGGCGTTTGCCATGTGAAACTCCCAACAGGTGTCAGCAGCCGGGCCAATACGGCCGGGCCTAAAGGTGGATTGCCAGCCCGCGCGGGGCGGGTCGGTTCGGCGCTGCCGTCCTGGCGGCCTGACGCTATTTGTTGTTGTGGTCTTGCCGGGTGTTGCTCACGCCGAATGTCGGGCGCGCACAGGCGCGCTCGCCGTGGGGCAGGGCGTGATGAATCGTGTCGAGTGTCAGGGCCGCTGTGGCGGCCCTGCTTCAGGGATCAGGCTTCAGGGTTCGGGGCTTGGCGCCGTTGCGCGGCCCGTTGCCGGCAGGCATCGCCGAAAGCCTGGAAGATCCGCAGGTAGACCGGGTTCGACAGCACCTGCCATTCCGGATGCCACTGCACGCCGAGGGCAAAGGCCGTGCTGTGCTCGACCGACACCGCTTCGATCAGGCCATCCGGCGCCAGGGCCTCGGCGCGCAGGCCGGGGGCCAGGCGGTCGATGCCCTGGCTGTGGATCGAGTTGACCTGGAACTCATGGGGCAGGTCCAGGGCCTGGAATACACCGCCGGCCTGCACCGTAACGGCATGGGCAGGGGCGTATTGCACGGCCAGGTCCGGGTGGTCGGCTTCGCGGTGGTCGAGGTAGCCCGGCAGTTCATGCACCTTCTGGTGCAGGCTGCCGCCGAAGGCCACGTTCAGCTCCTGGAAGCCGCGGCAGATGCCCAGTACCGGCACGCCGGCGGCAATCGCCGCGCGCAGCAGGGGCAGGGTGGTGGCATCGCGTTGGGGGTCGTGGGCGGTGCCCGGTTCGCTGGCCGGGCCCTGGTAGTGGAAGGGTTCCACATTCGACGGCGAGCCGGTGAACAGCAGGCCGTCCAGGTTGCGCAGCAGATCCTCGCTATCGATCAGATCCGCCAGGGAAGGAATGATCAGGGGCAGACCCTTGGCCGCGGCACTGACAGCACGCAAGTACTTGTCGCCGCTGACGTGGTAGGGGTGCAGCCCGATCTCTTTGACGCACGCAGTAACGCCGATCAATGGCTTGAATGCCATTTTTATCACCTCGAAATTCACGCAGGAACGAGTTTTTCCAGAGCTTAGCCTCGTTGATTTTAATTGACAACCGGGGTGTAAAAAATTCTAAACGAAATATTTCTCTTGCCAGTGAACGGCGCCTTGCGGCGCCTGCGTTGTGGCGATAAGGAGCAAAATATTTAACGATTTTGCTGGCTTGCCTGCTCTTGACTTCACTTTTCCTTTCGGATTGACTGCTGCCACGCAACAGCCTTGAACATAATAATTAACACATAGGTGCATCATGTCGGTCCCACTGCGTGCCGTTCAGCTCAACGAAGCCAACGCCTTCCTGAAAAAACATCCCGAGGTCCTGTACGTCGATCTGCTGATTGCAGACATGAACGGCGTGGTGCGCGGCAAGCGCATCGAGCGTACGGCCCTGCACAAGGTGTACGAGAAAGGCATCAACCTGCCGGCCTCGCTGTTCGCCCTGGACATCAACGGCTCCACCGTGGAAAGCACCGGCCTGGGCCTGGACATCGGCGACGCCGACCGCATCTGCTACCCGATCCCCGGCACCCTGAGCGTCGAGCCCTGGCAGAAGCGCCCCACCGCGCAACTCTTGATGACCATGCACGAGATCGAGGGCGAACCCTTCTTCGCCGACCCGCGGGAAGTGCTGCGCAAGGTGGTGAGCAAGTTCGACGAACTGGGCCTGACCATCTGCGCGGCCTTCGAGCTGGAGTTCTACCTGATCGATCAGGACAACGTGAACGGCCGCCCGCAATCGCCGCGTTCGCCGATCTCCGGCAAGCGCCCGCATTCGACCCAGGTCTACCTGATCGACGACCTCGACGAATACGTCGACTGCCTGCAGGACATTCTCGAGGGCGCCAAGGAGCAGGGCATCCCGGCCGACGCCATCGTCAAGGAAAGCGCCCCGGCGCAGTTCGAGGTCAACCTGCACCACGTGTCCGACCCGATCAAAGCCTGCGACTACGCGGTGCTGCTCAAGCGCCTGGTGAAGAACATCGCCTACGACCACGAGATGGACACCACCTTTATGGCCAAGCCCTACCCGGGCCAGGCCGGCAACGGTTTGCACGTGCACATTTCGATCCTCGACAAGCAGGGCAACAACATCTTCGCCAGCGAAGACCCAGAGACCAACGAGGCCCTGCGCCATGCCATCGGCGGCGTGCTCGACACCCTGCCGGAGCAGATGGCGTTCCTCTGCCCGAACGTCAACTCCTACCGCCGTTTCGGCGCGCAGTTCTACGTGCCGAACTCGCCGACCTGGGGCATCGACAACCGCACCGTGGCCGTGCGCGTGCCCACCGGCTCGCCGGACGCAGTGCGCATTGAGCACCGGGTCGCCGGCGCCGACGCCAACCCCTACCTGCTGATGGCCTCGGTGCTATCGGGCATTCACCACGGCCTGACCAACCAGATCGAGCCCGGCCCGGCGATGGAAGGCAACGCTTACGAGCAGAGCGAGCCGAGCCTGCCGAGCAACCTGCGCGACGCCCTGCGGGTGCTGGACGACAGCGAGGTGATGGCCAAGTACATCGACCCGACCTACATCGACGTGTTCGTCGCCTGCAAGGAAAGCGAGCTGGCCGAGTTCGAAAACTCCATTTCCGACCTCGAATACAACTGGTACCTGCACACGGTCTGACGCCGTGCCTATTCCTGCGTTGAGTATTTGCCATGACTAAATCCCGCAGCGACTGGGAGCAGCGCTTCCAGTCCTTGACCCTCGAAGGGCGCGCCTTTATCGACGGCCAGTATTGCCATGCCGCCAGCGGCGCCACCTTTGAAAACACCAGCCCGGTGGACGGGCGCTTTTTGGCCAACGTCGCCAGCACCGACGAGGCCGATGCCGAGCGCGCGGTGCAGGTGGCGCGCCGGGCGTTCGAGTCCGGTGTGTGGTCGCGCCAGGCCCCGGCCGAGCGCAAGCGTGTGCTGATCCGTTTTGCCGACTTGATCCTCGCGCACCAGGAAGAACTGGCGCTCCTGGAAACCCTGGACATGGGCAAGCCCATCGGCGACTCGATGAGCATCGACGTGCCGGCCACTGCCAATGCGATCCGCTGGAGCGCCGAGGCCATCGACAAGATTTACGACGAAGTCGCCGCCACGCCCCACGACCAGTTGGGCCTGGTGACCCGCGAAGCGTCCGGCGTAGTCGCGGCCATCGTGCCGTGGAACTTCCCGCTGATCATGGCCAGCTGGAAGTTCGCCCCGGCCTTGGCGGCGGGCAACTCGTTCATTCTCAAACCGTCGGAAAAGTCGCCGCTGACCGCGATCCGCATCGCCCAGTTGGCCCTAGACGCTGGTATTCCTGAAGGCGTGTTCAACGTCCTGCCGGGCTACGGCCACACCGTGGGCAAGGCCCTGGCCCTGCATATGGACGTGGACGTGCTGGCCTTCACCGGCTCCACCGCGGTGGGCAAGCAACTGCTGGTGTACTCCGGGCAGAGCAACATGAAGCGGGTGTGGCTGGAGGCGGGCGGCAAGAGCCCCAACGTGGTGTTCGCCGACGCCCCGGACCTGCGCGCCGCGGCGCAAGCGGCGGCTAGCGCCATCGCTTTCAACCAGGGCGAAGTCTGCACCGCCGGTTCGCGGCTGCTGGTGGAACGTTCGATCCGCGAGCAGTTCATTCCGTTGCTGGTGGAAGCCCTCAAAGCCTGGAAACCCGGCCATGCGTTGGACCCGGCTACCCGAGTCGGCGCCGTGGTGGACCAGCGCCAACTGGACAACGTGCTGCGCTTTATCGAGATCGGCAAGGAGCAGGGCGGCCAACTGCTGGCCGGCGGCGCGCGGACCCTGGAAAGCACTGGCGGCCTGTACGTCGAGCCAACCATTTTCGACGGCGTGACCAACGCCATGACGATCGCCCGCGAAGAGATCTTCGGCCCGGTGCTTTCGGTCATCAGTTTCGACACAGAAGAAGAAGCGCTGCAGATTGCCAACGACAGCATCTTCGGCCTGGCGGCCGGGGTCTGGACCAGCAACCTGAGCCGCGCCCACCGCTTCGCCCGCGGCCTGCGCGCCGGCAGCGTGTGGGTCAACCAGTACGACGGCGGTGACATGACCGCGCCGTTCGGCGGCTTCAAGCAGTCCGGCAACGGCCGCGACAAGTCGCTGCACGCCTTCGACAAGTACACCGAGCTGAAAGCGACCTGGATCAAGCTCTAAGACCTATAACAACAGCGGGGCGGGCGTTGATCCGCACTTGCTGGGGAATTCGATAATGCAAACCTACGTAAACAGCTACTACGCCGCGACCCGCAACCCGACCGCCGACTTTCCGGTGCTCGAAGAGCTGGTGGAGTGCGACGTCTGCGTGATCGGCGCCGGCTACACCGGCCTGTCCTCGGCGCTGTTCCTGGCGGAAGCCGGCTACAGCGTCACCGTGCTCGAAGCGGCCAAGGTCGGCTTCGGCGCCAGCGGGCGCAACGGCGGGCAACTGGTCAACTCCTACAGCCGCGACGTCGATGTGATCGAGTCGCGCTACGGCGAGAAAAGCGCCGAAGTGCTGGGCAGCATGATCTTCGAAGGCGCCGAGATCATTCGCCAGCGCATCCAGCATTACGACATCCAGTGCGACTACCGCCCGGGCGGCATCTTCGCGGCGATGAACAACAAACAGTTCAAGGGCCTGGCCGAACAGAAGGCCACCTGGGAGCGCTACGGCAACAAGAACTTGAAGCTGCTGGACCAGGCGCAGATCGCCCGGGAAGTCGGTTCCGACGCCTATGTCGGCGGCCTGCTGGACATGCAGGGCGGGCACATCCACCCGCTGAACCTGGCCCTGGGCGAAGCCAGCGCCATCATCGGCCTGGGCGGCAAGATCTTCGAGCAATCGGCGGCGGTGGAAATCACCTACGGCGAACCCAACGTGGTACGCACCGCCAAGGGCGTGGTTCGCGCCAAGTACCTGCTGATCGCCGGCAACGCCTACCTGCAACAGGACCTCGACCCGCGGGTAACGCGCAAGAGCATGCCCTGCGGCTCGCAGATCGTGGTCACCGAGCCGCTGTCGGAGCAAGTGGCCCGCAGCCTGATCCGCAACAACTACTGCGTGGAAGACTGCAACTACCTGCTGGACTACTACCGCCTCACCGCCGACAACCGCCTGCTGTACGGCGGCGGCGTGGTCTACGGCGCCCGCGAGCCGGACGACATCGAGCAACTGATCCGGCCGAAGATCCTCAAGACCTTCCCGCAACTGAAGAACGTGAAGATCGACTACCGCTGGACCGGCAACTTCCTGCTGACCATGTCGCGCATGCCGCAATTCGGCCGCATCGAAAAGAACGCCTACTACATGCAGGGCTACAGCGGCCACGGCGTCACCTGCTCGCACCTGGCCGGCAAGCTGATCGCCGAAATGATCCGCGGCGACGCCGAACGCTTCGACGCCTTCGCCTCCCTGCCGCATATGCCGATGTTCGGCGGCCGCACCTTCCAGGCCCCGCTGACCGCCATGGGCGCGGCGTACTACGCCCTGCGCGACCGCCTGGGCATCTAAGAGCTGACAGGGCGCGTGGGCACGGCAACCCACGCTCCTGCTCTTGTAGGAGCGCAGCTTGCTCGCGATAAACGATGACGCGGAGCGCCAGACACACCGCGTCGGCAGGTTTGGCGCCCGCTGCGCGGTCGATCGCAGCCTCGCTAACGCTCGACAGCGGCTACACCCAGGCGGCCCCAACACCGGGCCAACCCCGGCTCAACACCGACCTGTAGCCGCTGCCGAGCCCCGGCGAGGCTGCGAAGAGGTCCGCAGGACCTCCCAGGCCCCGCAAACCCACCGTAAAATCCCCGCAAACCCCTTATCGCCAGCCTTTACAGCACCGCCGTCAAACATGTTTAAATAGCCGCCTTTCAGGCTCCAGAGGCACCCAAATCGCGACAATCGCGACCCAAGCGCCGAAATACCCTTAAGTACACCTCACATAAGGCTGCTATGGACACGGGCACTCGACTCAAACTCGTTCGCGAAAGCTACAAACTGTCCCAGCGCGAGCTGGCCCGACGCAGCGGCGTAACCAACGCCACCATCTCCCTGATCGAACAGAACCGCGTCAGCCCCTCCGTCAGCTCCCTGAAAAAGCTGCTCGAAGGCATCCCCATGTCCCTGGCCGACTTCTTCACCTTCGACCAGCCCCCGCGCGAACACCAATACGTCTTCCGCGCCAACGAACAACCCGACCTCGGCCGCGACGGCGCCCGCCTGCTGCTGATCGGCGCTGCACTGCCCAGCCGCCAGATGCGCTTCCTGCGCGAACAATACGCCCCCGGCGCCAGCTCCGGCGACGAACCGATCGTGCATGCGGAAGGGGAGGAGTGTGGGCTTGTGACCCGTGGCACCGTGGAGTTGACGGTGGATGGGCAGGTGAGCGTGTTGAACCCGGGGGATGGGTATTATTTTCCGACGACCTTGCCGCATAAGTTTCGCAATATTGGGCAGGATGAGGCGGAGATTATTAGTGCGAATACGCCGGCGAACTTCTGAGGCGGGCAATGCCTGAAACGCTCTCTTGATCTTGAGCGGCTGATTGATAGCCGCTTACCCTCACCATGGCTGTGATTTTACGGGGCGCTCTTGAGCTATTTCTCGGCTCTTGAATACTGACGAGTAATGTAGATATCTGCTTGGTTGAGGAGCGTCCGCTTACAAGCGGTCTTTCGGTTCATGCGGAAATCGGTGCGATCCACTGCACCAAGTAGATAAGCCCCTCATCCCCTGGAGTAGCCTCAGATGTCGTTCAACGGCTCCTGCGGCACAAGCAGATCTTTACAAGACGTTGAGGGGCATAACTTGAGAGCAATGTATGCCCTTACTGTGCCGTTTATTTTTTGACTAATAAGCGATGCTGCTTGTCTGGAAGATAAATTTTTCTATGCACTTTAAAGCTGTCAGGATATTTTTTAAGGCCCGTAGTGAGTATGACTTGATAAGATTTTCCATAGCTACCAAGCTCACCAATTTTTTCAAGGCAACGTTTAAGGTTGTCTAGCTCAATCCCTGATGTTTCTGGCGTGTCGATGAGCAAGAATTTAGGAAACGGTACGTCTTCTTGTGATAGGGATAAATTCATAAGAGCGAGGTAATACATAAGTCGCCTTGATACGGCTGAGCTGGCCTCTCTATATTCACCACTACCAACTATCGGGAGGTAGTCATCTAAACTTATGCGAGCAGTGTTGCAGTCAGGTAGGGAGTCAGTCATCAATTTATTATAGATGGAGCTGAGCTTCCCTACCTTACCTTGAATATCTATTTTTGCTTTCGTCTCTAACTCATCTGTTTGCAGCTTTGAAGTCTCATGTTCGCTTCTCTTTCGCTCGTAGTCGTTTGTAAGGCGAACATTTTTGCTTTCTGCTTCAATTTGCTGGCGTATCTTTTCTATATCTTGACGAGTATTTAGGATCTCATCATCGATATCATTAATTGTGTCTAGATCTACGGGGGTATCTAGATTGTCAACTCGCTCTTCTATTTTTCGCATGAGCTCTGGGATTTCTGTTTCCAGCTTGTGAATATTATCCTGGATGATATTTAGGTCTTGATTGCAATCAGTTATGGCTATTTCAATTGTTTGGGTCGTTTTGATTTTTGCTTTATAGATTTCTTTGTATTCTTTGGACGTATAGAAGAAACGTTGGTACTGTTCCTCTTGTATCTCAGAGCCGCAAACACAATGACCGCTTGCCCGTTCAACCTTTCCTAAACAGTAGGGGCATGTATCTGCTGAGAATAAATTAAGTTGATCATGCGAGTGAATGATTTTTACGATTTGAGAAATTTCTCTTAGAGTATTTTCTTTTACTGTGTTTAATTGTTGTTTTTCATCTATGGTTGAGATCAGGTCTTGACTCAACCTGCTTAAGTTTAGCTGTTTTTCGGTAATTTGGTTCTTTATATCTATTAGTGCGTAGTCTATTGCTGCTCCTTTGATCTCTCTATTATTTTTGAATTTGTTCCTGGCGTTGTGCAAGCGCTCTAATTGATTCTCTTTTTCTTGCAGGGACGCCTGAAGAAACGAAATATTTAGCGGCTCTGAACTTCCAGACAGTTCCTCAATGATTCGGGAGTATTCTTTCAGAAGCCCAGCTGCAATGTTTTTATCTTTTTCTAGTGCTTTTGACTTGGAAAGGGAATCGTAGTATTCCGAAAATGTTTTTCCGACTAAAAGCTCAAAGATGGCTTTTCTCAGAAGCTCTGAGTCATTCATGAAATTGCTTTGTGTATCTATCTTTTTGTAAACCCCTTTAGGGTCGGGTTGCTGGTCATGATAGATAAGCCGCATAAGATCAGTGAAATTAATTTTAAAATTTCTATAGCCTTGGTATAGCTCTACAACGGTTATTTCAAGCTTCGAGAGAATCCAGTCGGAAAATATGTACTCAACTTCAGGGGAGCGAAACACCTGAAATATGGACGTGGGCTGATCGTTGTTGTGTATTAAGATTCGTGATTTAGTGCTGATATCGCAGGCTTCTAGAGTCGATGATACAGTTATGTCGTTGTCGTCTATGTAGCGAGTTAGCTTGTAGCTTTCATTGTTTATTTTTACGTAAAGTTCGACGCGATTGTCTTTGTCTTCGGTGATTTGTTTGTGCTGCTCTTTCTTCTCTTTACGGCTGAACTCGCTAACTCGCCCACCAAGCCCGTAATAGATCAAGTTGCAGAAGGTACTCTTCCCCGTTCCGTTGTCACCTTCTATAAGAATGAGGTTTTCATCAAATAGGGGGGATTCGAAATGGTAGTTTTCGCCCTCATAAACCACCTTCTGAATTCTTAAACTTCCCATATTTTTATACCTCTGTCCCTATATGCCTTGCTAAGAAATGTGTCAAGAGTAATGGCTGTGCTTCTCTGAATTGCCCTTTTGAATTTCTCGCAATTCATATACTCGTTCTTGAAGACTTCCTTGGATAGGAAGTTCGGGGGCAGTTCTTCTTTGTTTAGGGTTATGTTGACTAGTGCTTCTGTGTCACCCTTGTGGAGAGATACATATCCCTTCTTTTCAAGTGTGAATAAAATTTTTAATGTTTCGCTTCTTTTGGCGAGGCCATTTGTATAGCTGTGGAAGAGAAAATCTTTATCGCCTTTGTGTAGTCTCTCTGTAGTTGATGATTCTAATATTAGTGTGTTTCGATTATTGGTTATTAACTCTATTATGAATGGAATTTTTCTGTAGTCTTTAAAGATTCGTCCCTTGGTGCAGTTAAGGCTGTCAAGGATAATTATTGTTGCATATGTCAGTAGGTAAAAGTCATCAGATGATATGAACATTAAGTTCTTTTTTGCTGCCTCGTTCATTCGGATTTCTCCTCATCGAAGCATATGAAGCATGAGTCTATTAGGTTTACTACTATGCCGTTGATGGTTTCTTTGTTTGATACGGTGTATGTGTAATCTTTTTTCAATTCTTCAATCGTATCTGCTGCTTTTCGTTGTAGTGATTTTATTGTGGTGTCGATTGAGGTTTGATTAACGGTGTCGCTGAATTTGTCGTTATCAAAAAAATAGTCCTCACAGGCGTCAAAAACCCTGTACTTTAATGATAAAAAGCTCTTGTTGCTTGCTTCTTCTTCTGTTTTCGAACTGCAGGCTTTTCTTGCAAGGGTTGCAATTTTTGATTTTGGGTATGTTGGGCAGCTATCCAGTAGCTTTTCTTCTAAATTACGTTTGTCAGTGATTTTAGCTGATAGCTCTTGAAGCTCTTTCCATATGGGGTCAAGCAGCTGCTCACTGACTTCGGATTCTGCCATTTTGAAAATTAGTTCTACCTCGGCGGAGTTGATAAATCTCTCTGCGAAGTCTGTGAAGTGTTGTTTTTCATCAATCTTGTCAAGAATTTTAGCGAGAATCAGTTGCTCCTTTCCACTCATGCTGAGTTGATAATATTTGCAGTTTTTTATCAGTTTCTCTGCGCTGCCTTGGAGTTCTGATTCGTCTTCTTGCCCAGATAGCCAGTTTATTTTCTTCAGAAAAATCTTGAATTCTTCTAAATCAATATCTTCGAGAGCTTTGAGGTAGCCATTTCCGGGTTTTTTTTCATATTGCTTTTTGTATTCAGCAAGCAGGATAGTTTTGACAATGCTGGCTATGTTGTCGGGAATGTCAGAGGAGTTTTGAAGAATCCCAAGAATCGGCTTGTCGGGAAGCTCTATTATTGTTCCGTCTGCAAGTTCTTTCTTTTTTTCCTTTCCGAAATTCGTTGTGGTGTAAAAGCTAAATGTAAATATTGTAGATTGGCTTCTGTGCCACTTACCTATATAGATATCAAAAAAACTTACAAGGGTGTTTAGTACGGCTTCTGAGTATATTGTAAAGTTGCTATCAGAGCTGTAATTTTTGTCTTCTTCAATTATCTGTTCTGTGCTTAAATTTACAGTTTTTGTTATTGTTACATCTTCTTCCGCTTCAATGGCTGCGTAGTAGAAATTTACATTTGACAAGTCATTTGCTGCTCTCAGCAGAAGTGTTGCTGCTCGGAGCTTTTGGAGGCGGAAGCCTTTTGTTTTGTCAGCGGCATCCCGGTTTATTATCTGCGTCATATCGACGTGTAATCCGTTACTTAGGTTGTTCGGGGATTTCTATGACCGAACCGTAACTGAAAGCTGACCATGCTGTCGATATGCCGCTATGCCTTGCATGGCTTACGCCTCTCCGGTTTGGGTAAGGAGAGCAACGAAGGGTGAGGTCAACCCTGGCCCGTGTAGATCTAGTTGAGTTGGATTCCAGCCGGTGACGACTGACAGCTTCTGGCCGAAAGTAACTATTCACAAGCTGCTCATGGCATATTTTTGAAACGAAAGAACGAACAGCTTTTCACCTAAAAGCTGTCCCCAAGCGAATACCGCTTCTATAGTTCAGCACGTCATTGCTGGCTGATGACTGGTCATCGCGGGCCAAAAACTATGTGCATAGCGCCTCATTCATCATCCGACTCTCTGTTCGCTTGGATGACGGAGGCAGGGCTTGAATACTCATGGAGCTTCACCAATGACCCGCACAGAAATTTGCAACCTCGTTCCACTCACCCGCAACGACACCGACCACCCCGTCCTCTACTTGGACGCCAACGCCTCACTCTCCGATCTCTACACCTGCGCCCAACAACGCATCGGCGCTGCCCGCAATCTGCTGGAAATCCTCGACTGCGCTTCCGGCGCTCAAGATGTCGCTCAGATCCGCTTTGCTATTGGTCTGTTGCTCAGCGACGGCTGCGATCTGCTGCGCACCCTGGGTGATAAGTCCCAGGTGCTGAACGCTTGATCCGACAAGCAACGACCGGGCAGTGCAGGCCCGGTCGTAACCTGCGTTGTCGGAAGAAAGGCAGGATGAGGCGCGTTAGTCATCGAGAAGTGAACAGGCCCTCATCACTTTCAGATGTTCCCTACAGACCATCTACAACCGCATGCCGTAACGTCCCGAAGCCAGCTGCAAATGGTATTCGCCCCCATGACGGGGGCTTTTTTATGCACGGAACAAGGATGGAGCATGATTTCTTCTGCACGATTGGGTGACAAGCATGTCTGCCCAATGCCCGGTCACGGTATTACCCCGATTGCTTCTGCCAGTGCTGACTCCCAGATCAATTTCATGGGGGCCGCTCGTGTCGGTGACACTTGCGGTTGCGGTGCCGTCATCACCACGGGCTTTCCCTCGATCCTAATCAATGGTCGCCCCTTGGCTCATGTGGGCAGCCCTACCAGCCACGGTGGAACGATCATCACTGGATCAGGTGATACCTTCGGCGGGTTCGTGATGGGAGCTGCACCAGGGGCAGCCATTATCAACTTCGCAGCACTAGGGGCATTCCGGCCAGACGGCTCTGTAGATGATGAGAAGATGGCTACTCTGCTGGCTGATCCGAACCTCACAGAAAAGGCCGTTGCTGCAAATGCTCTGATAGATCCCGGCGATTCGTCCAGAACACAGGATACGGGGGCAGCGGAGCCGGTTGTATGTAACCATCCCGACCAGATGGAGCAACTGGCCACCTACATCGCTGACGAGATGAATCGCAACATTCACGACCCGGCTGTGTTGAAGATGAGAAATCTTATTGACTATGATCCCGAGGTTGCGGCGAAGCGGTTCACAGCGCTGCCGCTGTTTGCGCGTATAGGCGGACGGCCAAACTTTGGCGATATTGCAAAAACCCAGAAAGCTGCGGCGGCGGCGATCTGGACTAAAAAAGTAGGTCAGAATCAAGAGTGGGATCACAAGCCCAAGTTGAAAGCGCTGTTTAACGGCACCTTCTGGCACAAGCAAGGGAAGTACATGTACTTCTACGACATTTGGTCGAATATCCATTACGGGTATGTTGGAGTTATTGGCGGACTATCCGAAAGCGTGCTGCTGGATGGCGCAGGAGCTGAACAGATTGTCTCGGACACCCTAAGGAAGGGGGAGGAGTGGGTCAAAAAGCCGCAAAAGGATTGGAAACTCCCCGGCCCCCACCCAACAGCCAGCCCATGGACAGAGTTGCGATCATGGGACGACGTTGCCGATAGGGTGGCGATCAGTATTGGTGTGAAGCTCGCCAACCAGCACCCCAATGGAGGGATAACAGCGAAGATGGTCATGGACGAAGTACTAGCAGTACCGCCAGAAAACTGGGGAGAAGGGATTGACGACCACAAATGTGAGTAAGGGACGATCTGGATGCGCTTGGCTGCTATTGATTCCTTTGTTACCGATTTTGTTTTTTGTAGGGCAGACCATTCTTGAGCCGACAGTAACCGTTCACTACGCCGAAAACGGCAAGGAAGAGCTGAAGTACATCTGGAACGTGCAGCACCGGATATATAAAGGACGGATGCAACCTGGAGGCGGCACATCAGATAACGGCTTTATATTTCCAGGCGAAGACTTTTTCATGCGGTTGGATTGGTGGAGCGAAAAGGGCCGTCACCATTGCGTCAGCATCACCCCCAAATGGCCGAACACCCATATCTATCTTGACCTGAACGGGAACATCGACACAGAGAAAGGCATTGGGACTGATGAGGACCGATTGGATCAGTGCAAAGGAGACTGGGCAAAGCCGTAAGACGATACTCCCAACCAGGCAGGGCAAGCCCGGTCGTTTATCTGGACGACGAAAACCAGTAGAGCCCAGCCGGCGCGCTGGGCTCTTTCTCGGCTTATCGGCAGGCGATGCGCACTGTCCGGTTCAGGCAATCATCTCGACTTTACCGGTGGCAAGGCGATAGACGCCGCCCACGATTTTCAACTTGCCCTTGTCGAGCGCATCGGTGAGCAGTGGCGTGGCCTTTTTAAGGCTGGCGACTGAGTCCTTGACGTTTTGCGCCGTTGCATTTTCCAGCAGACTCCCGGGCTGCTTGAGCACTGTCTCGATAGAGGCCTTGAGTGCGTCGGTCAGTTTCGGGATGTGCCCAGGAAATACGGTGTGGTCTTTTACGGCTTTTATGCCGGCCTCGATGGCGCCGCAGCTCTCGTGGCCCAGTACGAGGATGAGCGGGGCGCCGAGCACCGCGACGGCGTATTCAAGGCTGGCCAGGCCTTCCCCGGTTACGAAGTTGCCCGCGACGCGTATGGCGAAAAGATCGCCTCGCGCGGTGTCGAAAGCGTACTCGGGGGCGATCCGCGAGTCGGAGCAACTGAGCACCGCCACGAACGGGTTCTGCCCGGAAACCAGGGCTTCGCGTTCGTCCTTGAAGTCGTGGGTCTTTGAGTTCCCGCTGACATAACGTTCATTGCCTTCGATCAGCCTTTGCAGCGCCTGGTCGGGGTTGATGGCGTTTTGTGGTTTGGGCGGCGCGGCGGTTTTTTCGGCGGCCTGGAGCGTTCTGTCGGGCAGCACGCTGGCCATCAGCAGGGCGCCGGCTCCCAGCCCGGCGAAGCGAAGAAAACGACGACGATCGTGGGTGTTTGTGCTGGGGTTTGAATCACATGATTCACACATGATTTTGTGTACTCGGGTCGACTCGGTGGGAATGACTGCCGTTGGGGGCCAGGAACCTTCGGCCCTGGAGCGTTGGAGTCTAGTCGGTCTGTAACATTATGTTTTGCGCGGCCTCGAAGGGCTGCAAAGAGTGCCCTTCGGACGCTGCGCGACTCACCGGACTCTATGAAATCCTCGCAATCGACTAACCAATCAAAACAAAAGCCCCGACAAGTCGGGGCTTTTTGCTCCAAACCGCTGCACCCACTCAGTTCGTGCAAGTCAGCCGCGAATACTTCGGCGGATCGAGCAGGATCCCCGGGGTCATGAAAGTCGAGCAGTTGAAGACGCGGCCCTTGGCGGTGGTGGCCTTGAAGGTCAGTTCCGAGCCGCCGAGGAAGTCTTCCTTGCCTTTGGTCACGGGGCCCATGGTGAGTTCGTCGGTGGAGGCCAGGCCGATGGTTTCGGCGGTGACTTTGTGTATTTGCAGGACGTTGGGGGTGGTGGAGCAGCCGGCCAGGGTGCCCGCCAGCAGCAGTAACACGGGGGCCAGGAGAGTGTTTTTGTTCATGGCATATTTTCCTTAATAGTGTTTCGCCCTGGTGATCAGCGAGCCTCGAGAGGGGGCACGGCAGGAACGGGAAAATCAGGTGGGCCAGCCAGTCGCCCCCTGTTTAATCCGACTCGATAGAGTGATTTATTCCAGCATGGCGCTGGAGGGCCGCCTATAGGCCAGATGTGCTATAGGGCGGTCGTGCAGTGGCCAGCCCAGGGCCATTTCCAAGCCCGAGGCATTCTCCAAAAGCTGTACAACTCCCACTCGCAAATAATAAAATGAGAAGCATTATCATTAGTGCGAATCTCCCATGCCCAGCCACAGCACCGTCTCGCCCGTCGCCCAGTTGTATGCCAACCATCACGGCTGGCTGCGGGGCTGGTTGCATCGGCGCCTGGGGCACACCGCCGATGCCGAGGACTTGGCGCACGACACTTTTATCCGGGTGTTGCGCTCCCAGGAGGATGTGCGTGAGTTGCGTCAGCCCATGGCGTTTCTGGCGACTATTGCCAATGGCTTGTTGATCAATCGCTGGCGGCGGCAGGCGATCGAGCGGGCTTATCTGGAGGCGTTGGCGGCGCGACCGGTGGGGGAGGAGCCGTCGCCGGAAGCGCGGCATTTGATGATCGAGACCTTGCTGGAGCTGGATTCGCTGTTGGTGGGGTTGTCGGTGCGGGTGCGGCAGATTTTCTTTTTGTCGCAGCTGGACGGTTTGACTTACCCGCAGATCGCCGCGCAGTTGAGCCTGACCGTGGCCCAGGTGCAGCGGGCCATGGGCAAGGCGTTCAGTGTCTGTTACGCGAGCCGTTTTGAATGAGCGGCGTTGCTGTTAATCCGCGGGTGCGCGATAGCGCCATCGACTGGATGGTCAAGGCGCAGTCGGGGTTGATGGATGCCGTCGAGCATCAGGCGTTGCAGCAGTGGCGGCAGGCGAGTGCCGAGCATGAGTACGCCTGGCAGCGGGTCAGCAGTTTGCCGTTGCTGTTGCAGCCGGGGGCCAATCTGTTGGCCGATGCCACGGCGCGGCGGGCGCTGGAGTCGGCGGGCGCCGATCCGCGGCAGCGGCGGCAGGTGCTCAAGTGCCTGTTGGCGTTGGGGCTGTTTGGCGGGATTTCCTGGCAGGGGGCGGAGTCGACCCTGGTGCGTTCGGCGTTGGCGAGTTATCGCACGGCGGTTGGCGAGCGGCGGCGCTGGGCCTTGGCGGACGGCGGTTCGCTGTGGCTGAACACTGCCAGCGCGGCGAACCTGGACTTGAGCCCGCAGCGGCGTTCCGTGCAGTTGGTCGAGGGCGAGCTGGCCCTGGATATGCCGGTCGGATCGGCGTCGTTGCAACTGCAAACCCCGGATGCAGTGCTCTACAGCCGCGGCGCCAACCTACTGGTGCGCCACGATCGGCAAGGCACTCAGGTGACGGTGCTGCGCGGGCTGGTGCAGGTCAGCGCCCATCGTCACCCGGCGGTGGTGCCGTTGCAGGCCGGCTGGCAAACCCGGATCGACAGCCGTGGAGTAGGGCAGGCAAGCCCCATCGATACCTTCCTGGCTCAAGCCTGGTTGCGCGGCATTCTGCCGGCCGAGCGCATGCGCCTGGATCGTCTGCTGGCTGAGCTGTCCCGTTATCGCCCGGGCCTGCTGCGTTGCAACGAAGCGGTGGCGGCCTTGCGCGTGACCGGCAGTTTCCAGCTGGACGACACCGATGCCGCCCTGGCGCTGCTGGCCACCACGCTGCCGGTGCGGATCGAGCGCCGCACCCGGTATTGGGTGACGGTGGTGCCCGTCTGAAATTTTTTTTCGTTCGCGCGATAGTTTTTTCGATCTGGCTTGGCCTCTGGGTATGACCCATCGGAACAGGTGGGTGCCAACCCCCAGGAGCCTTGCATGACTTTCCCTGCCCGTGCCTTGCGCACCCGCACTTTTGCCCTGCTGTTATTGAGCCTGCCGCCGTTGGGTGGCGAGGCGGTGTTCGCCGCCGACGCGGCTCGGCATTACAACATTGCTGCCGGCCCGCTGGACCAGGTGCTGTCGCGTTTCGGCGCCCAGGCGGGCATCAGCATGGCCGGCAGCGCGCTGCTCACCGCCGGCAGGAACAGCCAGGGCCTGCAAGGGGATTTCAATACCGAAGCGGGGCTGCTCCAGCTGCTGGCGGGCACCGGCCTGGGCTATCAGCGCCAGGCGGACGGCAGCTATGCCTTGCGTTTGCAGCAGGAGGCGGTGTCGCTGCCGGCGCAGCAGGTCAAGGGTGAAAACCCTGAGCTGGAAGAGGTCTACCGGGCGCCGCGCTCGTCGGTGTACATCTCCGGCGAGGACATGCAGCGCTTCGGCGCGGTCTCGGTGGGCGACGTGCTCAAGGGCCAGCCCGGGGTGCAGGTGGGCGACAGCCGCAACGGCGGCGGCCTGGATGTGAACATTCGCGGCATCCAGGGCCAGAGCCGGGTGGCGGTGACGGTGGACGGTTCGCAGCAGGCGCTGGATGTCTACCGCGGCTATGCCGGCACCCAGCAACGCAGCTACATCGACCCGGACCTGATCAGCGACATCGCCATCGACAAGGGCCCGAGCCTGACTTCCAGCGCCATCGGCGGCACGGTGAAGATGCGCACCCTGGGCGTCGACGACATCCTCAAGGACGGCCAGAACGTGGGCCTGCGCCTCAAGGGCGAGCTGTGGAACAACGGCGTCGACCCGGCTTCCCGCGACGGGCATTCCAAGACCCAGGATCTGTATTCGGAACCGCACCAAAGCCGTGGCGGCCTGTTCGGTTCGGACGCGGAGGCCGGCAGCGCCGCGTTCGCCTACCGGCATGACCTGTTCGACGTGGTGGCGGCCTACGCCAAGCGCAACCAGGGCAACTATTTCGCCGGCAAGAAGGGCCAGGACCGCTACCGCACCTATAACCGCTGGGGCAATGAAGAGACCAGCGTCGCCACCACCTACAACGCTGGCGAGGAGGTGCTCAACTCGTCGGCGAAGACCGAGTCGTTCCTGCTCAAGACCACCATCCGGCCGGCGGACGACCACACCTTCGACCTCGGCTATCGACGCTACGACGGGCACATCGGCGAGATCATGCCGTCGGACATTTTCCGCTTCGGCACCGGCGGCATTTACCAGTACCCCCTGGGCCACACCAAGATCGACACCTACACCGCGCGCTACAACTACCTGCCGGCGGACAACCCGCTGGTGGACCTGACCGCCAACCTGTGGATGACCGACGCCCAGACCAGCCAGCTGACCTCGGTGGCGGCCCCGGCCTCCCAAGCCTATCGCTCGGACCGCGCCTGGAGCCGCCAGGCCGACCGGCGCATCGGCGGCGACCTGAGCAACACCTCGCGTTTCCAGAGCGACTACGGCGATTTCAAGCTGGACCTGGGCAGCTCGTTCCAGGTCGAGGACCTGCGCCCGCAAAAGGGCGTGGTCACCACCCAGCACGACATCAACGCCAACCGCATGTTGCGCGAAGGGACGCGGCAGGAGTTCAGCTTCAACGGCAAGCTGGAATACAAGCCCGTGGAGCGCCTGGCCCTGTGGGGCGGCGGGCGTTACACCCACTATCGCACCCAGGACAAGGTCGCTTCCGCGACCGCGCGCCGGGAAGAGCGCGACTTGCGCTACGTGAGCGTTTCGAACCCGGACAGTTACGGCAACATGCTCTGGTTCCCGGACGCGAGCGGGCAGTTCACCGACGCCACCGACCCGCGGCTGAACAACGGCATTGTGTTCAAGAACACCAACTTTCCGTTCGAGGGCACTCGCTATAACGACTTCGGCGCGACCGAGTCGACGGTCTATCCGTCCCAGGTCGGCGAGGTGGTCACCGGCTACGACTATGGCGGCAAGAACAGCAACAGCGGCGGCGCCTTTGCCCCGGCCTTCGGCATCAATCTCGAGGTGGCCCCGGACACCTTCGTCTATGCCTCCTACACCGAGGGCCTGCGCATGCCGTCGCTGTTCGAGACCAGCCAGGGCGTGTTGCAGACCCAGCCCGGCAAAGGCTTGAAACCCGAGCGCTCGCGCAGTTGGGAAATCGGCGCCAGCACCCTGCAAAAGGGCCTGCTGCTGGACAACGACACGGCGGCGCTCAAGCTGGCCTACTTCGATAACGACATCAAGAATTACATCACCCGCTACTACGACCCGAGCCCGGGCCTGATGGGCCTGATGCGCTTCAGCAACACCGACAGCTACAAGACCCGCGGCCTGGAGCTGCAGGCGCATTACGACGCCGGCCGGGCCTTCGCCGACCTGTCGTCCACCTACTACCTGAAGACTGAAACCTGCGACTCGGCCTTCGCCGCCAAACTGCGCGCCAGCAGCAATGCCTACCGTGACTTGAGCAACACCCCGGACTGCACCCCGGGCAGCTTCATGGGTTCCTACACCAATACCCAGAACCCGCCGAAGCTGGCGGCGAACCTGACCACCGGCCTGCGCTTCTTCGACCAGAGCCTGACCCTCGGCACTCGCGTGACCTACACCTCCGGGCCCACCGTCACCGCCGACGAGAACTGGCAGACCGGCGCCACCACGCCGCAGCTGAACTACCGCGAGGTGACGCTGTTCGATCTGTTCCTCAACTACAAGCTGCAGGAGCACACCCAGCTCAACGTGTCGCTGCAGAACCTCACCGACCGCTATTATCTGGACCCGCTGGCCCAGAGCTTCATGCCGGCGCCGGGGCGCACGTTGCGGGTGGGGATGATGACGAAGTTCTAAAGGGGAGGGTGTTGCCGCTCAGCGGTCCTGCTCATCGATCCGCGTCAGGCCGCTGACCAGTGCCTCCAGCAGAACCCTGACCCTGGGCAGCGCTTCCCGGCTTTTAACCCAGGCCAGATGGATCGGCATGCCCTCGGTGGCCCGCTGCGGCAGCACCTCCAGCAATGTCCCTTCGTCCAGCTGGCGCTGGATCAACCACGACGGCAACTGGGCAATGCCGCAGCCGGCCATGGCCGCGGTCACTATGCCTTCGCCACTGCCCACCACCAGTTGGGCGGCGACCTGCCTGCGGGTTGTCGCGCCCTGGCCGTCGGCGAAGCTCCAGGGGTTGACCCTGCCGTCCACCCAGCCATAGGCGATGCACTGATGCTGCTCCAGATCGTGCTCGGTCAGGGGGATGCCCTGCCTGGCCAGGTAGGCGGGCGCGGCACAAAAGATGTGGCGCTCATGGGCCAGGCAGCGATGCCCCAGGGTATCGGGCCAGGCATCCCCGCCGCCGATACGGATGACGATGTCCACGCCGGCCTTGAACGGGTCGACGTAACCTTCGGAGAAGGAAATATGCGGGGTCAGGGCCGGATGATCCTGCATCACGCGCAGCAGGAGGGGCAGCACCTGGGTCCGGCCAAAGGTCCCGGGCAGGTCTACCCGCACACTGCCTTGCAGCCCGTTGGCGTCTGCCTTGAGCGAGTGCTCGGCCTCTTCCAGATCGGCCAGCACGCCGGTGCAGGTGCGATAGAACGCCATCCCCGCGTCCGTCAGCGATAAGCGCCGCGTGGTCCGCTGGAATAGTCGAGTGCCCAGGCGCCCCTCGAGGCGGGCGATACTTTTACTGATGGCGGAGCCTGTCAGGTGCAGTTGCTCGGCGGCGGCCGTGAAGCTGCCGGCCTGGGCAACGCAGACAAACACATCGATGCCTTTCAAGCGTTCGGAGGGAAACATGGTCATCCTTGATTGATGAGTTCAGCTCAACACAGCAGGTAGAAATCATCATGAATGAGAACTGGATTCAGCAGTATGCTTGATCCGCCCGCGCTGGCGAGCGATTCGCCCAGCGCGCTTCCCACAAAAAATGAATTGGCATAACGATGAGGCAAGGATGCTGGCCACCCTAAGAAACTATCCGGCAACGGTAAACCTGCTGCTTTCAGCGTCCCTGGTCTTGACCCTCGCCCGGGCGATCACCCTGCCGTATCTGGTCATTTATCTGTCCGGCAACTTCCACTTGAGCATCGCCGACATCGGCCTGGTCATCGGCAGCACGCTGATCATCGGGTCGCTGTTGAGCCTGTACGGCGGTTTCCTGGTGGACCGGATGTCCAGCTTCCGGCTGATCCTGGTCTGTACGGGCGTGTTCACCGCAGCCTTTCTCGGGACCTTTGCCGCCCGCGATCTCTGGCTGTTCTACCTGTGCCTGGTGGCGATCAACCTGGCCTACGCGGTGATCGATATCGCCGTGAAATCGGGCTTTGGCAGCCTGCTGCCCGTGGCCGGGCGGAGCGAGGTGTTTTCCATCAAATACACCCTGACCAATATCGGCTATGCCGTCGGCCCCTTTCTCGGCGCGGGAGTGGCCAGGCTGGATATCGGCCTGCCGTTCCTGTTGTCCGCCGGGCTGGGCGCCGGGTTCTTTTTTATCTATTTCGTGTGGGGCGACCGGGGCCTGGCGGGCGCCGGGGCCAGCCAGCAGCCGACCCACTTCCTGGCCGTGGGCAGGCTGCTGCTGCGGGATCGCCGGCTGGTGTGCTTTACCCTGGGCGGGCTGCTCAGTGCCGTGGTCTTCGGCCAGTTCAGCGCTTATCTCTCGCAGTACCTGGTGGTGACCACGACCCCGGAAACCACCTACCGGATTATCAGCACCATAGTCGCGACCAACGCCCTGACGGTGATCAGCCTGCAGTACCTCATCGGCCGGAGGATTTCCCAGGAGCACTTGAACCTGTGGCTCGCGGCCGGGCTGGCGATGTTCCTCCTCGGGCTGGCCGGTTTCGCCCTGGCGACCAGCCTGGTGTTCTGGGTGCTCGCCATGGTCATTTTCACGGTCGGCGAGATTATCGTGTTTCCCGCCGAATACATGTTTATCGACCACATCGCCCCCAGCCACCTGAGGGGCATGTACTACGGCGCGCAAAACCTCAGCAACCTGGGGGCGGCCCTGGGGCCTGTGCTGTGCGGGATGGTATTGGCGACGCAGCCTGCCGATTACATCTTCTACATGCTGATGCTGTTCATCGTCGCGGGCGGGGGGCTGTATTTCCTCGGGGCTTCCCTCCCGGGGAATACGGCGGTGGGGCAGGGGGACTGAAGTTGTCTCAGGCCTGATCCACCGGACCTGCCGGGTGATATCCCGCAGCGTCTCCTCGGGCACGCCCTGGGGCGCTCGGGCGAACTGGCTGAGGATCTTCTGCTTCTGGCGCAGCCGGCGCTGCCACTTGGCCAGGAACGCCGGGCTGCGGGCCTGCAGTTGCAGCGGGCCGAAGTACAGTTCCTCGGCGCTGTAGACCGTCGGTTCGGCGCGTTCGGCGACGATGATGATGCAGACGAAGTGCTGAGGGCGGGCAAGTCGTGAGCGTCGGCGTGGGCCGACGCTCTTCTTGATGAGGCTGCTTTCTGAATTTCTCCGACCGTCTTTTTCCGGGGGTAATGGTGAGCTATCCGGATCAGCTCCCCAAGTGCCGGGATCTAGAAGGCGATTTCAACCGGTGTCCGGTTCCTGAACAGGTCCATGACCGGGCAAGAGTGGTCAACGCTTTCCTTGAGGGCGATGAGGTCGTCTCTACTCGCGCTGCTATCGAATTTGACTGTTCCGCGTATCTCGGTGAAGCCGGGTCGGGCTTCATCATCGACCGCGAAGAAGCCTCTGAGATCGAGTGTTCCTTCAAGGGTGACCGTGACCTCTTTGAGTGGTATCCCGAGGGCGGCCGCGTGGAGGTGATAACTGATTTCCTGGCAGGTCGCCAACGCGGCCAGGGCAATCTCCACGGGGTTAGGGCCTTGGTCAGTTCCCCCCAGGTTTTGCGGCTCATCGACATCCAGGCTGAACTCGCGGATTTTAACGCGACGATGCAGCGCTCCATCGCCGCTGCTGGTCACCGAAAACGTTGCCACGGCCTTTCCCGGGTTTTCCCTGAAAAAGCGCTGGCTCGAGAGAAACAGTGATTTGAGATGTTCGGACATGCACAGCTCCTTTGTGTTTGCAGGTTCGATAGCTGGATTTGTAGCGGTTGCAGGAGTGCTGTGCAACCCGGGTCAGGTCGCGCCTGATCGAGCGCTTCGATTTCGGCGCGGGCGGTAGCCAAGGCCTATTGCCCGAGCCGGTGCCGTCCACGGGCAGGTATTGCGCCTTCCCGTGAAACGGATCGGCCTCGATCTTGGCCAGTCGGCCTTGTCGCAGCTGATCGCCCGGGGCTGTTGTTGGAGCAGTGCCGCGGCGGCGGTGTTCCAGTCATTGTGGCCCAGTTGCCGGGCCTCGACGGTCAAGAGTGGCGACAGGGTAGGGGGCCGGGTTCAGGCCAGCAGTTCGCTGATCCACCGGACCTTGCGCTCGATGTCCTGCAGTTTCTCTTCGGGTACGGCCTGTTGTGCGCGGGCGAAGTGGGCCAGGATCTTGTGCTTCTGGCGTAACTTGCGCTGCCACTTGGCCAGGAACGCCGGGCTGCGGGCCTGCAGTTGCAGCGGGCCGAAGTACAGTTCCTCGGCGCTGTAGACCACCGGTTCGGCGCGTTCGGCGACGATGATTTCGTAGTCGAAGCGGTTTTCCCGCAGCACTTCCTCGCAGAGGATGCGGTAGCCGTTGTCCATCAGCCATTGGCGCAGGGGTTGTTCGCCGCCGTTGGGTTGCAGGATCAGGCGCTCCTGGCCGCTTAGCCGTGCCTTGCCGCTGTCGAGGATGTCGCGGATGGTCTCGCCGCCCATGCCGCAGAGGCTGATGGCGGTGATCTCGTCTTGCGGCTCGATCGCCGCCAGGCCGTTGGCCAGGCGCACGCTGATCTGTTGCTCCAGGCCGCTTTCGCGGACGCTGCGTTCGGCCGAGCGGAAGGGCGTCAGCGCCACTTCGCCGGCCACCGCCGCGGTGATGACGCCACGGCGCAGCAACGCCAGCGGCAGGTAGCCGTGGTCCGAGCCGATATCGGCCAGGCGCGCGCCGGCCGGCACATGGGCCGCCACGCGCGCAAGGCGTAGGGACAGTGTCTGCTCGTTCAACGGCAGTCCCTTTTCCGTGGCTCGCTCATCAGTGGGTTGCAGCCGTCACCTTGGCCCGCGCCGCGTGCAGCTTCTTGTAGCTGTCGATCAGTCGCAGGTGGCGGTCGAGCCCTTCCAACTGCATGCTGGTCGGCGTCAGGCCGTAAAAGCGCACGCTGCCTTGCACCGAACCGATCACCGCGTCCATCCGTTCGTTGCCGAACATGCGGCGGAAGTTGGCTTCGTAATCCGCCAGGTCCAGATCTTCGTCGAGCTCCATCTCCAGCACCGCATTCATCGCCTGGTAGAACAGGCCACGCTCGGCGGTGTTGTCGTTGTACTGCAGGAACATCTCCACGCATTCCTTGGCTTCTTCATATTGCTGCAAGGCCAGGAAGATCAGCAGCTTCAACTCCAGGATGGTCAGTTGGCCCCAGGCGGTGTTGTCGTCGAACTCGATGCCGATCAGGGTGGTGATATCGGTGTAGTCGTCGAGCTCGCTTTCTATCAGGCGCTCGAGCAACGCCTGCAACTCATCCTCGTCGAGGCTGTGCAGGTTGAGGATATCCGCGCGGAAAAACAGCGCCTTGTTGGTGTTGTCCCAGATCAGGTCGTCCACCGGGTAGATTTCCGAATAGTCCGGCACCAGGATGCGGCAGGCGGTGGCTCCCAGGTGTTCGTACACGGCCATGTAGGACTCTTTGCCCATGCCTTCGAGAATGCCGAACAAGGTCGCGGCTTCCTGGGCATTGGAGTCTTCACCCTGGCCGGAGAAGTCCCACTCGACGAATTCATAATCCGACTGGGCGCTGAAGAAGCGCCACGACACCACGCCACTGGAGTCGATGAAGTGTTCGACGAAGTTGTTCGGCTCGGTGACCGCCTGGCCTTCGAACGTCGGCTGCGGCAAATCGTTCAAGCCCTCGAAGCTGCGGCCTTGCAGCAGTTCGGTGAGGCTGCGCTCCAGCGCCACTTCGAAGCTCGGGTGGGCACCGAACGAGGCGAACACGCCGCCGGTGCGCGGGTTCATCAGGGTCACGCACATGACCGGGAATTCGCCGCCCAGGGAGGCGTCCTTGACCAGCACCGGGAAGCCTTGTTCCTCCAGGCCCTGGATGCCGGCCAGGATGCCAGGGTACTTGGCCAGCACTTCCTGGGGCACGTCCGGCAGGGCGAATTCGCCTTCGATGATTTCACGTTTGACGGCGCGCTCGAAGATCTCCGACAGGCACTGCACCTGGGCTTCGGCCAGGGTGTTGCCGGCGCTCATGCCGTTGCTGAGGTAGAGGTTTTCGATCAGGTTGGACGGGAAGTACACCACTTCGCCGTCCGACTGGCGCACGAATGGCAGCGAAACGATGCCGCGCTCTTCATTGCCGGAATTGGTGTCGAACAGGTGTGAGCCGCGCAGTTCGCCATCGCGGTTGTAGATTTTCAGGCAGTAGGGGTCGAGGATTTCGCTGGGCAGCTCATCCTTGGGGCCGGGCTTGAACCAGCGCTCGTCCGGGTAATGCACGAACGGTGCGTTGGCGATCTCTTCGCCCCAGAACTGATCGTTGTAGAAGAAGTTGCAGTTCAGGCGCTCGATGAACTCGCCCAGGGCCGAGGCCAGCGCGCTTTCCTTGGTTGCCCCCTTGCCGTTGGTGAAGCACATCGGCGACTGCGCATCGCGGATATGCAGCGACCAGACGTTGGGCACGATGTTGCGCCACGAAGCGATCTCGATCTTCATCCCCAGGTCCGCCAGGATCGCCGACATATTGGCGATGGTCTGTTCCAGCGGCAGGTCCTTGCCGGCGATATAGGTGCTGGTGTCCGAGCCCCCGCTCGGCATCAGCAGGGCCTGGGCGTCGGCGTCCAGGTTGTCCACTTCCTCGATCACGAACTCGGGGCCGGTCTGCACCACCTTCTTCACCGTGCAGCGGTCGATGGAGCGCAGGATGCCCAGGCGGTCCTTCTCGGAAATGTCCGCCGGCAATTCCACCTGGATCTTGAAGATCTGGTTGTAGCGGTTTTCCGGGTCGACGATGTTGTTCTGCGACAGGCGAATGTTGTCGGTGGGGATATCGCGGGTCTGGCAGTACAGCTTCACGAAGTACGCCGCGCACAATGCCGAGGAGGCCAGGAAATAGTCGAACGGACCCGGTGCCGAGCCATCGCCCTTGTAGCGGATGGGCTGGTCGGCCACCACCGTGAAGTCATCGAACTTGGCTTCGAGTCGGAGGTTGTCGAGAAAGTTGACCTTGATTTCCATGGGGGATTACCAGCAGTACGAGCAAAAAATTGGCCGGTATTATCCGGGTTTTCAGCGGGAAGTCTTGTGCTTTTCGGTAGCGGCCGCCGGCCGGTCCGGGGCTGGACGGGTCGATCGCTGGCGTCCAGGCCAGGGTGATGCCGTCACCGAAGTCGGCTACCTGTTGCGCGCCATCGACCTTCCTTGTCTGTCCATCCATTGCGATTTCCAGCCGAAGGCGCAAAGGCATCGACCCTATTGGGTATGGAGGGTCATGACTGCAGGAGGACATCTGAAAGGCTTGAAGGGCGAGTCTCTAATTTTTCAGGGGGGGTGGATCAGCGCGTTCCGTCAGCAGGCCAGGCTGGCGATCCAGTCTTCGCTGGCGTGGTAGCGGGCGTAGTAGGCCTGCTTCTCGACTTCGCTCAGGCTGCTGAAGAACGGCAGGAAGTACTGGTCGTTGTAGTAACCCTGGGCGCCTTGTAACGACTCTCCCCACCATGAAGGCGGGTAGTCCTCAAAGGCTATCCAGGGTGGCGGGACGGCAAAGCGCTGCCGATGGATCGCATCGAGAAACTCAGGGCTGTTGGTCACCAGGCGCAGGGTGACGGCGTTGAATTCCCGGGTGGATACCAGGCAAATCAGTTGCTGCTTATGTTGCGCATTTTCATACTGCCTCACGGGCAGGTCGTTGAAGCTGCGCTCATGGGTCAGGGTGAAATGGGGCTCGACGAGGGTCTGGAACGAACTCAGATCCTGTGCGTCGATCAGCACGGCGCAGTAACAGGCCTGCACGCCGGTGTGGGCCAAGGAGACAATCCGGGGCAGGGTAGGCGCGGGGTGTGGCAGGGGGGCGGTAAAAACCGCCTGGAGCTCAGGCAGGGCGTAGCCCAGGATCTGCTCCTGGGGGCTACGCGCCATAAGGCGTTTGAGCCGCTGGAAAATGCTCATGATCGTCCCTGTGCCTGCAAGCGGCCGATATCAGGCTGACTCCGCCTCCCGTCCATGGGCTGCCGCGGCCAGTTGCCCGGTATCGACCCGCACGAAGATCGAGTCGCCCACCGCCGTCAGCACATCGCCGGCATACACCTCGCAGATCACCCGGCTCTTGCGGCCGACTTCGCCTTCGACCCTGGCGCGCAAGGTCAGGGGCACGCCCATGGGGGTGGGCTTGATGAATTTGATGCCGAGGTTGCCGGTCACGCAGTCGATGCGCGGCAGGCTGCCGGGGGCCCGTTGTTCGGCGCGGTAGTGGTAGGCCATGGCGGTCCAGTTCGAGTGGCAGTCCACCAGCATCGCGATCAGGCCGCCGTACACCAGCTCGGGCCAGCCGCAGTACTGGCTGTCCGGCAGGTGCTCGGCCATCACATGCACCCCGTCCTCATGCCAGTGGCTCTTGATGTGCAGGCCATGGGGGTTGTTGCTGCCACAGCCATAGCAGACGCCGTCCGGCGCAGTGCTGTCTTGCAGGGAGAGTGGGTGCATGTGTGTTCCTTTTTATTGTTGGAAAGGGCCCGCGAGCCCCTGGCCTCAGGCCGCGACCTGGGCCTGGATCTGCAGGTCGCCGTCGATGTCCTTGACCAGCCCGCTGGCCAGCAGCAGCGGCAGCAGGCGCTTGTGCAGTTGTGGCTCGACGAACTCCTTGACGCTGTCCAGCGCCAGGTTGCCGCTGGTTTCCAGCTCGACCTTGGTGTAGGACAGCCAGGCCTTTTTCAGCGCCAGCAGCACATCGCTGCCCGCGGTGTTGGCGAAGCGGCGGTGGCTCGCCTGGCCGTCGAAGTCGAAGCTGTGCTGGTGTTCGTAGCCGGTCTCGTCGCCCTGGCTGGCGACGCAACGACCGCAGCTGCAACGGCCGTCACCGAAGGCCGCGCGCAGATAGGTGTTGAAGTCCACCACGGGCTTGAGGCTCAGGCGCTTGTCGACTTCGAACAGGTCCCCGGTCATTGTTGCTTCACTGCTCAAGATCATTTTCCTCATGTCAGGCGGTGTATGGCTCAGGGGCGCACCTTAACAGCCGGATCGGCGCACGGGTACTGTTCTGCGGTAATCGAGTCCGTGACCATCCCTTGCTTTGCCCGGCTAGATATCCCGGCCAAGAAAGCTGTCCCGGTCTTCGGGGCGGGGCTTGAACAGTTTGAGCAGGCGGCCGTCGATGGCCGCCAGGCCCAGGGCGATCAGCGCCATGCCCAGCAGGTGGTTGGCCTGCAGATGTTCGCCCAGCACCAGCGAGCCGAGGACGATGGCGCTGATGGGGATCAGGAAAGTCACCAGCATCAGGTTGGTGGCGCCGGCGCTGGAGAGAATCCGGAAGAACAGCACATAGGCCAGGGCCGTGGACAGCAGGGCGATGCCCAGCAGCGCGCCCCAGGTCGCCAGGCTCGGGGCCGGCAGGCTCCAGGGCTGGTCCACCAGCAGCGCCAGGGGTATCAGCAGCAGGCTGGAGGCGCTGATCTGCCCGGTGGCGGTGAGCAGCGGCGCGACGCCCATGGCCTTGAAGCGCCGGCCGAATACCCCGGCAAAGGCGTAGGACAGTGCCGCCCCCAGCACCGCCAGTTGCGCGCCGAGGTGGTCCCCCAGGCCGGCCAGAGCGTCCAGGCCAAGCATGATCGCCACTCCGACAAAGCCCACGACCACCCCGGCCAGCTTGTTGCCGGTGATCTTTTCATCGGCGGTCAGCAGGTGCGCCACCAGCACCGCGAACAAGGGCGTGGTGGCATTGAGGATGGCGGCCAGGCTGCTGGCGATCCGGGTCTGGCCCCAGACGATCAGGCAGAAGGGAATCAGGTTGTTCAAGAGCCCCATGCCGAAAAAGGCCAGCCAGACGCGCCTGTCCCTGGGCAGCGACAGGCCCAGGAGGCGGATCAGCACCAGCAGGGCGAGGGCCGCCAGGCACACCCGCAACATGACGATGGTCAACGGCGGCAACTCCTTCACGGCGATGCCGACGAAAAAGAACGAGCCGCCCCAGAGGATGGACAGCACGACCAACTGGCTCCATTCCGCTGCTCCCATGACTTTCTGCGTGGTCATGTCTGTCTCTCCTGCGTGTCCGTCGATGATTGAGTTGTACTCGCTTGCCTGTGCCGGGTTTGCGCACTTGAAACCCGGTGATGGCGAATTATTCTGAGCTTCAGGTCGCTCTGACAAACGAGCATTTTTCGCCAAATGGTTGAGGAGGGCTAAACCTTGAATATGAACTTGCCGCCGCTGGTGGCGTTGCGGGCATTCGAAGCCACGGCGCGGCACCTGAGCGTGACCCTGGCGGCCGGGGAGCTGAACGTCACCCCCGGCGCGGTCAGCCTGCAGATCAAGGAACTGGAAGCGGCCCTGGGCCTCCCGCTGTTCGTGCGCCGGCCCCGGCGCCTGATCCTCACCGAGCCCGGCGAGCAGTACTTCGCCAGCTTGCGCACGGCCTTTCGCCTGATGCGCGAGGCCACGGCGGAGCTGGTGGGGCGGGCGCGCCTGGAGGTGCTGGTGATCAGTTGTACGCCGAGTTTTGCCATGCAGTGGCTGGTGCCGCGCCTGGGTGGGCTGGAAGCGCGGTTGCCCGGGGTGGATGTGCGGATCAGCGCCTCCAACCGCAAGGTCGATCTGGCCCGGGACGGCGTGGATATGGCGGTGCGCCACGGCTTCGGGCGCTACGACGGGCTGGTCGGCGAACGCTTGCTGGACGACGACCTGACGCCGGTGTGCAGCCCGCAGTTGCTCGGCGGTGCCCGCCGCCTGGGTGTCGATGACCTGGCCGGCCTGCGCCTGCTGCACGATGAACATCGGCAGGACTGGCAGTTGTGGCTGGAGGCGGCCGGGGCATCCGCGGTCGATGGCCGGCAGGGCACGGTGTTCGTCGACAGCAACGGCGCCATCGAGGCCGCCAAGGCCGGCCTGGGGGTGGCCCTGGTGCGCCTGTCGCTGGTCCGGCGCGAGCTGGCCGAGGGCGTGTTGCTGGCACCGATCGCCCAGGGGGTCGCCAGCGACCTGGCCTATTACCTGGTGTATCCGCCCGCGGCCCTGGAGCGGCCCCCTGTTGCGGCGCTGCGGGAGTGGCTGCTGTCCGAGGCCGGTCGCTCTGGCGCTCGGGAATGAGCGCCTGGAGCAGGCAATTTGCCTTCTTCGATAAGGCAATTTGCTGGCCCCGCAACCGCCGAATCGCCGCCAGAATCGCTTTATTTTCAGTCGGTTAGGTGGATAACAACATGCGCAATCTATGGATGACGCTGACCTCGTTTGCCTTGGCCAGCGTGGCGCTCGCGGCCGAGGGCAGGGAGTTGCCGGCCAGTGATCGGTATGTGTGCAGTTGGGGGGCGGGGACGGCGGCGCGGGCGCAGGAGCTGAAGCTGTCGGGGGTTTCGCTGTACGCCGCCCGGCAGAAGCTGCAGACCTACAAGTTCAGCAAGGGCTGGATGCGCATGATGGCCATGGGCATTACCGAACAGACCTACGACAGCCCCTCGCGGGCCAAGCCGGCGACCGTGCGCCAGAGCTTTTACGACGATTGCGTGCGTTTCAAGCTGGCGCGCAAATGACCCGGGGCAGCCGGCAGAAACGGCCTGGCATGCTGAGGCGGGCGCTGGCGACCCGGAGCCGGCCCATGTCGGTTCTGACTCATGTACCCGGCCCTTTGGCCCATGAGGCACAGGGCCGGTCACTTATCTGATCCGTATTTTTCTTCGTCACCTGCGTCTGTATCGGGATCAGATCTGGCCGGACAATAAACGCACCCTCAGGCGCACCGGCCAATCGACTGGAGCCTGAAGGGGCGTTTTGTTTTTCGCATGGGCGAAAATCTATTGTTCAGGAGGCCTTATGGCGAAGATGGCGATTTTCTTGTTTGGATTCTTGGCGCTGACCATCGCGATCGGGGTACTGGCCACCATCTCTCCGACATAAGCATGTAGGTCGTTCTTTTCGGTGTATTTCCGTGTTTGCTGGCACTAGTGAAGCGCTACTCAAACAGTGGTTAGCATCATATTCCTTGCTGTTGTATTGGCCTGTTATTCAAGATTTCTGATTGAGTTCAAATAGGCTGACTTCAGAGCAAGGCGAACAGTTTGTAATGCGCTTGGATCAAGTAGAGCAATATTCTTGGCTGGCAATGATTGTCCTGCCCGGTCTATTTTGACTCTACTTTTTCCTATTGAGGACACACCACCCGTAGCAACCGAAATCTCAACCTGACACGCTGAGTACTCAGGGGTATTCCAGGTTTTAAGGAATATCTGTTTGATTTCTATTTTCGCCTTTGCCTTCCCATCCGGGCGTGACTCAAGCGCGGACCTGATGAGCGTATCCCAGTCTTGTACTGGGACCATGGAATACCCTTCATATAGAGAGCCATTGTAATTAGCAGCATGCCAAACAATTTTGCTTTGTTCGCTACAGTAAGTGCAGCGTTCTACTCCGGAAATCTCAACGACTTCTACGTCAGTCGGAGTGTTGCGGATTTTAGATAACTCCTCTTCCGTGTTATAGGACGCAAAATGAAGCTGATTGGTCGTACAGCCAGCTACAAAAAGCATGCCTACCAACAACGCGGAGCGAATTACGAGCATTCTGATGCACTTCCTTTTGACTAGTTGATCAGCACATTTGGATTTGGTGTGTTTGCTGAATGACTTGCGGTTGCCGCCACACAGTATTTCCGAACTTGTGGAAAAACAAGATTGTGACCCCGAATGTTAGCCGTCCTGCTTTGCCTAGACCGCTACTTGGAAAACCTCCTCGCCCCGGCCACACATAAAATCACCGCCACGGTCACCCCCAGCATGCCCAGGCTCACCTGTTCGTGCAGCAGGGTGGCCGCCAGGGCCAGGCCAAAGAAGGGTTGCAGCAACTGCAACTGGCCGACGGCAGCGATGCCGCCCTGGGCCAGGCCGCGATACCAGAAGACGAACCCGATCAGCATGCTGAACAGCGCCACATAGGCCAGGCTCAACCAGGCGGGCGGGGTGATGCCGGCGAATGACGGCGGGGCCCGGAACAGGGTCAGCACGGCCATCAGCGGCAGCGCCAGCACCAGCGCCCAGGAGATCACCTGCCAGCCGCCCAGGGTCCGCGACAGTTTGGCGCCTTCGGCGTAACCCAGACCGCAAACCAGAATGGCCAGCAGCATCAGGAGGTCCCCGGCGGGCGCCGCGCTCAGCCCCTGGGACAGCGCGAAACCCACCACCAGCAGGCTGCCCAGCACCGAGAACAGCCAGAACACCGGCCGTGGCCGCTCGCCGCCGCGCAGCACGCCGAACACCGCGGTGGCCAGGGGCAATAGGCCGATGAAGACGATGGAGTGGGCCGAGGTCACGTACTGCAAGGCCAGCGCGGTCAGCAACGGGAACCCCACCACCACGCCCAGGGCCACGATCGCCAGGGGCCAGAGCTGGCTTCTGTCCGGGCGTTTTTCCTTGAACAGCATCAGCAGGCACAGCGCCAGGACCCCGGCAATGCTGGCGCGGGCCACGGTGAGGAACAGCGGGTCGAACTCCAGCACGGCGACCCGGGTGGCTGGCAGCGAGCCGCTGAAAATCAGCACGCCGATAAAGCCGTTGAGCCAGCCGCTGGCGGTCTTGTGCATGCTTTGGTGTTGCAGGTTGGATAGCTGTTCCATGGACGGGGCCCGGTGCTGTTCAGGGGGGGCAGCCCTTCAGGGAGCGATTGCGCCTGGGCTGCTCGAGGCTCATCCTATGGATGCTAATCAATACAATCAAAAAATTGTCATGGATACATCCGCCTATGGCCCGCGCCCGCTACAAGCACCTGGTCGATCGTTTTGCCGCCGATATCCGCGGCGGCGCCTTGGCTCCCGGCACCCGCTTGCCCACCCACCGCGAACTGGCCGCCAGGGAAGGGCTGGCCCTGGTGACGGCGTCGCGGGTGTATGCCGAGCTGGAGGCCATGGGCCTGATCAGCGGCGAAACCGGGCGCGGCACCTTTGTCCGCGAGACCGCGTTGCCCCCTGGGCAGGGGATCGATCAGCAGCCTGTCGCGGCGGGCACCCTGGACCTCAACTTCAACTACCCGGCGCTGCCCGGGCAGGTCGAGGTGTTGCGCACCGGCCTGCGGCAACTGGCGGCGTCCGGCGACCTGGAGCCGTTGCTGCGTTACCAGCCCCACAGCGGCCGGCCCCATGAGCGGGCGACGGTGGCGCGGCATCTGCTGTGCCGCGGGTTGACGGTGGATGCGCAGCAGGTGTCGATCGTCAGCGGCGCCCAGCACGGCCTGGCGGCGACCGTGATGGCGCTGCTCAAGCCCGGCGACGTGGTCGCCACCGATGCCCTGACGTACCCCGGGTTCAAGGTGGTGGCCGAGGCCCACGGTGTGGAGCTGGTGTCGATTGCCCTGACCGAGCATGGCCCGGACCTGGCGGCTTTCGAGCAGCTGTGCCGCAGCCGGCGGGTGCGGGCGGTGTATGCCATGCCGACCCTGCACAACCCCATGGGCTGGGTGCTGGACCTGGCGTGGCGCGAGCGCCTGGTGCGGATCGCCCGGCAGCACCGGCTGCTGATTATCGAGGACGCCGCCTATGCCTTCCTCGCCGAGGATCCGCCCGCGCCGCTGACGGTCCTAGCGCCGGAGCTCACGGTGTACGTGTCGGGGTTTTCGAAGAATGTCGCCACCGGCTTGCGGGTGGGGTTCGTCGTCGCGCCGCTGGCCTGGGTGCCGAAGATCGAACGGGTGATCCGCGCCACCAGCTGGAATACCCCCGGGGTGATGACCGCGCTGGTCTGCAACTGGATCGACGACGGTACGGTGGAACGCCTGGAAACCGAAAAACGCGAGGACGCTACGGCCCGCCAAACCCTGGCCAGGGAAGTGCTGGCTGGCCTGCGCTACATCGGCCATCCGGCGTCCTACTTCCTCTGGTTGCCGCTGCCCGAAGAGGTGCGCGCCGATCAGGTGGCGATGGCGCTGCTGCGCGAGCAGGTGTCGGTGTCCACCGCCGAGCCCTTCGTCAGCGCCGCGCCGGTGCCCCATGCGCTCCGCCTGGCCCTGGGCTCGGTGGATCTGGACTCACTGCGGGTGGCGCTGGAAAGGGTGCGCAAGGTGATTGGCCAATACGCCTACTGAAGGCTCCCGCGCCGCGAGCACAGGAGCCTGTGGCCATCAGACCTTGAACTGGGTCACCAGGCCGTTGAGTTCCACCGCCAGGCGCGACAGGTCCTGGCTGGCGGCGTTGCTCTGGTTGGCCCCGGCCGAGGTCTGGGTCGCCAGGTCGCGGATATTGATCAGGTTGCGGTCCACTTCGCGGGCGACCTGGGCCTGCTCTTCGCTGGCGCTGGCGATCACCAGGTTGCGTTCGTTGATTGCGGTGATGGCCTGGGTGATCTGGTCCAGGGCCAGGCCCGAGGCGCGGGCGGCTTCCAGGGTCAGGTGGGCCCGTTCGTTGCTGTGGCGCATGGCGCTGACCGCGCCTTCGGTGCCTTCTTCGATGGTGCCGATCATGCTTTCGATTTCCTGGGTCGACTGCTGGGTGCGGTGGGCCAGGGCCCGCACTTCGTCGGCGACCACGGCGAAGCCGCGTCCGGCGTCGCCGGCCCGGGCGGCCTCGATGGCGGCGTTGAGGGCCAGCAGGTTGGTCTGCTCGGCGATGGAGCGGATCACCTCCAGCACCTGGCCGATATTGCGCACATCCACCGCCAGGTGTTCGACCCGCTCGCAGGTGCGGGTGACCTCGTCGGCCAGGTCGCCGATGGAGTCGACGGTGTGCTGTACCTGCTGTCGGCCGTGGTGGGCGGTGGCGTCGGTTTCCCGGGAGGCTTCGGAGGTGCTGACGGCGTTGCGCGCCACTTCTTCCACGGCTGTGGTCATTTCGTTGACGGCGGTGGCGGCCTGCTCCAGTTCGTTGCTCTGCTGGTGCAGGGTCTTGCTGGAATCTTCGGTCACTGCATGCAGCTCTTCTGCAGCCGAGGCCAGTTGGCTGGAGGAGTCGGCGATCTTCTGCAGGGTGTTGCGCAGGCTGTTCTGCATTTGCAGCAGGGCGTACAGCAGGCGCGCCGGTTCGTCGTTGCCGGTGACCTCTATGGCATGGCACAGGTCGCCGCTGGCGATGGTTTCGGCGACTTCCACGGCCTGGCCCAGCGGGCGCACGATGCTGCGGGTCAGGACAATGGCCAGGCCGACGGTCAGCACCAGCACCACGCCCAGGATCGTCAGCACCATCCTGATCGCGCTGTGGAACACCTCGTTGCTGCGGGTGGCGGCGACTTCGCCGCCGCGGGTGTTGACCTCGACCACGGTCAGCAGCTCCTTGAGCATGGCGTCGGCATTGGCCAGGAAGGGCCCGCCGTCGACGATCGCGATCGCCTCGTCCTTGCGGCCCTGGCGCGCGAGGTCCAGGACGCGCTGCTGGTCCTTGAGGTACAGCGCCTTGACGCCCAGGTAACGTGCGTACGCGGCCTTTTCCTCGGGGGCGATACTGAGTTTTTCGTAGGCCAGTTGCTGGGCCGACAACTGCTCATCGAGTTGATTGATCCGGTCCAGCAGGGCCTCGACGTCGGCTCTGTCGCGTACGACCAACTGGCGCAGGGTCAGAGTGCGGATCTGGGTGCTGGTCAGGGCCATGGCGTTGGCCGCGACGATCGAGGGCAGCCAGTTCCTGTCGACTTCGAGCGACTGCTCGTTCATGCGGCGCATTTCCAGCAGGGAGAAGGCCCCGAGTACCACCGCCAACAGGGCGATCAGGGCAAAGCTGAGGCCGGCGCGGCGGGAAATGTTCATCGATCGTAAAAGCATGGCGGTGTTCCTTGTGGCGGCAAAAGGCACAACCTGCGCGGTATCCGGCAGGTTCGCAGCAAAGCGGCGCGCGCGCGGAAAGGTTCCGGGGCGTCGTCAGTTCATGCAGGCAAGGCAGGCGGGAGACGCATCGGGGCGCCTTCTTTATGGGGGTTCCGAGCTGGGCGCCGGTGCGTGGGGCCAGATCGGAGAGGGGGCGATGATATCACAGTGATATCTGTGGTGGCGGAGGGGGAGCCGGCGGCTCCACCCCCAGGGTGTCAGCCGTGCTGGATACCGGCACGCTTGAGCAGTTGCTTGCAGCGCTCGGACAGGTGCGTCACCCGCAGTTGCTTGCCGGCCTTGCTGTAGCGTTCGCGCAGGGTTTTCAGGGCGGCGATGGCCGAGTAGTCGACGAAGCTCAGGTGGCGGCAGTCGAGGGTCACCCGGGCCGGGTCGCCCGCCGGGTCGAAGTGGTTGAGGAAGGGCGTGGTCGAGGCGAAGAACAGGGTGCCGTGGACCCGGTACAGCTTGCTGCCGTCGGCTTCCTCGTGGCTGTCGGCGTACAGCTCGCGGGAGTGCTGCCAGGCGAAGTTGAGGGCGGCGATGACGATGCCGCACAGCACCGCGGTGGCAAGGTCGGTGAACACGGTGATCAGGGTTACCGCGACTATCACCAGCATGTCGTTCAACGGCACCTTGTGCAGGACCCGCAGCGAGCCCCAGGCGAAGGTCTGCCGGGCCACCACGAACATCACCCCGACCAGCGCCGCCAGGGGGATGCGCTCGATCAGCGGCGATAGAAACAACACGAACAGCAGGATCATCACCCCGGCGACCACCCCGGACAGCCGGCCCCGGCCACCGGAGCTGAGGTTGATCACGGTCTGGCCGATCATCGCGCAACCGCCCATGCCGCCGAACAGGCCGGAGACGATATTGGCCGCGCCCAGGGCCACGCACTCGCGGTCCGGCGCGCCGCGGCTCTCGGTGATTTCGTCGGTGAGGTTGAGGGTCAGCAGGGTTTCCAGCAGGCCGACCATGGCCATCAGGAAGGCATAGGGGGCGACGATGCCCAGGGTCTCCAGGTTCCACGGGATAGCCGGCAGCACCAGCTGCGGCAGGCCGCCGGCGATATGGGCCATGTCGCCCAGGGTGCGGGTCGGCAGGCCCAGCAGGTAGACCAGCAGGCCGACCCCGAGGATCGCCACCAGGGCCGGTGGCACCACGCGGCTCAGGCGCGGCAGCAGATGGACGATGGCCATGGTCAGCGCCACCAGCCCCAGCATCAGCCACAGGGACGTACCGCTGAGCCAGCTTTCCCCGGCCTTGAAGTGCTCCAGCTGGGCCAGGGCAATGATGATCGCCAGGCCGTTGACGAAGCCGAGCATCACCGGATACGGCACGATCCGCACCAGCTTGCCCAGGCGCAGCAGGCCGAAGGCGATCATGATCAGGCCCCCCAGCAGCACCGTGGCCAGCAGGTAGGGCACGCCGTGCTGCACCACCAGCGCGACGATCACCACCGCCATCGACCCGGCGGCGCCGGAGATCATCCCCGGGCGGCCGCCGAACAGGGCGGTCAGGGTGCAGAGGATAAAGGCGCCATACAGGCCCATCAGCGGGTTGAGGTGGGCCACCAGGGCGAAGGCGATGCACTCGGGCACCAGCGCGAAGGAGGTGGTGAGGCCGGCCAGGACGTCGGCGCGAAGACGAGCGGGTTTCATGGTTTACCTGAGAGGGCGGCCAGCGGTGGCCAGGGTTGCGGGGAAGGCGGCGGATGTTACGGAATAAGCGCTGTGGCGGCCACCTGCGGCCCTGTGTCGCAGGGCTGGCGCGGGTATTGCCGGGAGCTGCCGGGGGGCGGGGCGAAACGCCGCACCCGCCCCAGGTCGCACACAACCTGTCATCCATTTGCCAGCAACCGGGCCGCCTCAGTTTGCTACCATGCGGCGCTTTTACGGATGGCCTGCCTTGCGGGTGGTCTGGATGTTCGGCTCCTCAAAGGGCGGTAAGAAATGAGTGTGTTGTTGAGTCGCCGCGAGGTGATCGCAGGTATGGGGCTGCTCGGCCTCGGGATGCTGGCCGGCTGCGATACCCGGGGCCAGCTGTCGTACAAATACGGCAAGGATCTGAGCGACAAGATCATGGGCCGTACCTTCAAGCTGAAGGACACCGAGGGCAACGTCCGGACGCTCTCGAGCTATAGCGGCCTGATGCCGATGGTGTTCTTCGGTTTCACCCAGTGCCCGGCGATCTGCCCGACGACCCTGGCGCGCGCGGCCCAGGCCAAGAAACTCATGGGCCGGGACGGCGACCGCCTGCAGGTGATCTTCATCACCCTGGACCCCGAGCGGGATACCCCGCAGGTCCTCGACGCCTATGTCAAGGCCTTCGACCCGTCGTTCGTCGCGCTGTACGGCACGCTGGAGCAGACCGCGGCCACGGCCAAGGAATTCGACGTGTTCTACGAGAAGATCCCCAGCGGCTCGACCTACACCCTGTCCCACACCGCCACCAGTTTTGTCTACGACTCCCGGGGCACGTTGCGCCTTGGCTTGTCCCAATCGCTTACCGCGCAAGAGTGTGCGGAAGATCTACTGACCGTCATGGAGGTCTGCTGATGTACCCGGCCCTGAACTCATCCACCATCGCCCAACGCGCCAAACACCTGTTGCTGGGCCTGTCCCTCCTGGGGCTGGCTGGCCAGGCGGCGGCCCAGACCCAGGTCGAGGACGCCTGGGTGCGCGCCACTGTCGCCGGACAACAGGCGACCGGCGCCTTCATGACCCTGACCGCCAGCGAGGACAGCAAGTTGCTCGGCGTCGAGTCGCCGGTGGCCAAGATCGTACAGATCCACCAATCGATGATGCACAACGACGTGATGAGCATGCATCCGGCGGAGTCCGTCGCCTTGCCGGCCGGCAAGGCCGTGGCCCTGGACCCCCACGGTTATCACGTGATGCTGATCGACCTGGTGGCCCAGGTGAAGGAAGGCGACAAGGTGCCGCTGACCCTGACCGTCGAAAATGCCAAGGGCGAGAAAGAGTCGATCAAGGTCGAGGCCCAGGCGCGGGCGCTGAACATGGGCGATCACAGCATGATGCAGCATTGATGCCTCGACGCATCGCCAGCGTCTGGCCGCAACGCCAGGCGCCCATGCATCCGGCGCAAGGCTGAAGCGTGGCCAAGGAAATCGAAAACCCCTGCATCGCCGTCTGCCAGCTCAGCGGCGACCTGTGCCTGAGCTGTGGGCGCAGCAAGGATGACATCCGCCAGTGGAAGCGCATGAAGCGCCCGGAAAAGATGGCGGCGGTGCAGCGGGCCAGCCAGCGCCTCAAGGCGTTGCGCAAGAAGGGCGGTGCCAGCCGCTGATCGTCCCCCCGGCGCTCCCCGCGCCGGTTTCAGCTTGCCGGCGTCTGCGCCGCACACTCCCGCAACCAGGCGATACAGGCCGAGACCCGGCGCGGCAAGGCGTCGAGCCGTGGGTGGACGAGGTAGTAGGCGTATTCGCCACTGCGGGAAAAACCACCGAAGGGCAGCACCAGCCGGCCTTGCTCGAGCGCCTCGCCGACCAGATGCTCGCGGCCGATCGCCACGCCGGCATGGTGAATGGCGGCGGTCACGCACAGGTCCGAACGGTCGAAGGTCACTCCGCGCTTCGGCAGGGGCAGGCCGGCACCCTGCTGGCGGATCCACAGCCCCCATTCCGAATCGAAGGCCGCATGGTCCCAGGCCAGGGAATCATGCAGCAGGGTGCAGGTCTGCAACTGCTCGATGGCGCCGGACAGTCCATGGCGTTCCGCATACTGCGGGCTGCATACCGGCGCGACCCGTTCCGGCATCAGCGGGTGCGCCACCAGCCCGGGAAATTCGCCGTTGCCGTAGTAGAGCGCCAGGTCGATCTGCCGGCTGCGAAAGTCGATGCGGTCGTTGCCGGTGCGCAGGTCCAGGCGCACCCCGGGAAACCGCAGGCCGAACTCGGCCAGGCGTGGCACCAGCCAGGACTGGGCGATGGACGGGTGGGCGTACAGGGTCAGCGGCCCGGCCAGGTCGGCGTCCAGTGGCTGGGCCAGGACCTCGGACAGATCGCCCAGGGTCTGCTGGAGGATCGCGAAGATGCGCTCGCCGGCCTCGGTCAGTTCGACCCGCCGGGTCAGCCGGCGAAACAGCGGGATCGAAAGCTCCGCCTCCAGCCGGGCGATGCGGTGGCTGACCGCGCTGGCGGTCAGGCACAGCTCATCGGCGGCCTTGCTGAAACTCAGGTGGCGGGCCGCGGCCTGGAAGGTGAACAGGTTCGCGAACTGGCTGCCGTTGAGGCTGGCTTCCAGTCTGGGCGGTAGGTTGTACACGCTGGGGCTTCTCCTGTGGGTCTGTCATGCGCCTTGCAGCACCCGGGCGCCTTGCGCCAGGTAGGCCCGCATCTCGGCGTCCGGCACCATGCTGCCGCCGGTGGCCCAGACCAGGTGGGTGGCCCGGGCGTAAGCCTCGGCACTCATGCCGCTGCGTTGCAGGTACTCGCCGCGCCGCGCTTGCACCCGGGCGATGCCCGGCACGCCGGCCACCGCCGAGGGCTCCAGATGCAGCTGCTGGTGCTGCGCCATCAGCCAGACCAGGGCGTGCAACTCGTCGTCGCTGACGGTGTAGTAACCCTCGATCAGCCGCTGCATGGCCCGGCCGACGAACCCCGAGGCGCGGCCGACGGCCAGGCCATCGGCGGCGGTGAGGTTGTCGATGCCGAAGTCCTGCACCGACACCCGGTCATGCAGCCCGGTGTGCACCCCGAGCAGCATGCACGGCGAGTGGGTGGGCTCGGCAAATATACAGTGAACGGCGTCGCCGAACGCCAGCTTCAGGCCGAAGGCCACGCCGCCGGGGCCGCCGCCGACTCCGCAGGGCAGGTAGACGAACAGCGGGTGCTGCGCATCGACCTGGATCCCGGCCTCTTCCAGTTGCCGGCTCAGGCGTTCGGCGGCCACTGCGTAGCCGAGAAACAGGTCGGTGGAGTTCTCGTCGTCGACGAAATGGCAGGCCGGATCGCCGCTGGCCTGCTGGCGTCCCTGGGCCACGGCGATGCTGTAGTCGCTCTCATACTCCATGACGCTGACCCCATGGGCGCGCAGCTTGTCCTTCTTCCACTGGCGGGCATCGGCGGACATGTGCACCGTGACCTGGAAGCCCAGGCGGGCGCCCATCAGGCCGATGGACAGGCCCAGGTTGCCGGTGGAGCCCACGGCAATCTTGAACCGGCCGAAGAAGGCCCGGGCCTCGGGCGAGTCGAGCACGCTGTAGTCCTGGTCCAGGCGCAGCAGGCCGGCCTCCAGGGCCAGCGCTTCGGCATGCTTGAGCACCTCGTAGATACCGCCGCGAGCCTTGACCGAGCCGGAGATCGGCAGGTGGCTGTCCTGCTTGAGCCACAGCGCGCCGGGCAAGGCCTGCCCGTAGCGCTCGGCCAGCACCGCCTGCAGGGCCGGCAGCGGCTGGATCGGCGATTCGAGAATGCCGTGCTGGGCCCGGGTCTCGGGGAAGGCCTGGCGGAAATAGGCGGCGAAACGCTCCAGGCGCGCACTGGCGTCGGCCACGTCGGCGGCGCTCAGTGCCAGGTCGCCCAGGCCCGCGGCCAGGGGCGCGCGGCTGGGGGTGAACCAGGTGGTTTCGCGCAACGCCATCAGTTCCTTGAGCAGCGGATAGCGTTGGGTCCAGGTCTCGAGTGGGTGGCCTGCGATCATGGGGATGCCTCCTGTGGCAAAGGGTCAGACGAAATGGGCGAGGGTCAGGGTCAGCAGCAGGGCGATCACCGAGGCCAGGACCGTGGCGCTGGTGAAGGTCTTGAGCGCGTCGGCCAGGGACACCCCGAGGTACTCCTTGACCACCCAGAAGGCCGAGTCGGTGACGTGGGTCCAGCCGATGGCCCCGGCACCGATGGCGACCACGACGATCTCCCGACTGTAGCCGGAGCCGGCGCCCAGGGTCGGCAGCACGATGGCGGCGGCGCTCATCATGGCCACGGTCGCCGAGCCCACCGCGAAGTGCATCAGCCCCGCCACCAGCCAGGCCAGCACCAGCGGGTTGATGTCCAGCCGGGTCAGGGCCTCGGCCAGCACCTTGCCCACGCCGCTGTCGATGAGGATGCCGTTGAAGGCGCCGCCGGCACCGATGATCAGCAGGATGCTGGCCAGCGGCGGCAGGCTTTTCTGGGTGTGGCCCAGCAGGTCCTGCATGGACAGGCCGCGGCTCAGGCCCAGGGAGCCGTAGGCGAAAACCACGGCGAGCAGCAGCGCCACCAGCGGGTTGCCGAAAAACGTCAGCAGCACGGACAGCGTCGAGCCCGCGGGCAGGGCGCTGGCGAAGGTCTTGCCGATCATCAGCAGCAGCGGCAGGAGGATGGTCAGCAGGGTCAGCCAGAAGCCCGGCAAGGCCCGTTCGCCACGGGCCTCGCAGCGCTCGTCGAGGAACACCGCCTGACCGGGGCCGGCCTGGCGGCGGGCCACCAGGCGGATCCACAGCGGCCCGGCGACGATGGCGGTCGGCAGCCCGACGATCAGGCCGTAGAGAATCACTTTGCCGACATCGGCCCCCAGCAGGTGGGTAATGGCCATGGCCGCGGGGTGGGGCGGCAGCATGCAGTGCACGCACATCAGCGACACCGCCAGGGGCACGCCGAGGTACAGCAGATTGAGCCGGGTGGCCTTGGCCACCACGTACACCAGGGGGATCAGCAGGATGTAGCCGACCTCGAAGAACACCGGGATCCCGGCGATGAACCCCACCAGCATCATCACCCAGGACGCGCGCTGCTCGCCCAGGGTCGCGAGCAGGGTCCGGGCGATGCGTTCGGCGCCCCCGGACTCTTCGAGCATCTTGCCCAGGATGCTGCCCAGCCCGATGATCGCGGCGAGAAACCCCAGGGTATCGCCCAGGCCCTTCTGGAAGGACCCGAGCAGAGTGTCCAAGGGCATGCCCGAGCCCACCCCGACCACGCCGCAGGCGGCGATCAGCGCCAGAAAGGCATGCACCCTGAACCTGACAATCAGCACCACGATCATCACGATCGCGGCGAACAACACCCACAGCAATGCGCCATTGCCTTGCATCGGCCAACCCTCTTATTGATTTTGTTACGGGGCCCGTCACGGGGCTTCGCGGGGCGAGAGTTAACTATCGGGCGCGCGGCGCTGACAAAAGATCATTGGTCAGCAGACGGGTGATGCGGGGTCAGCCGTGGCGGGGGAGGCAGGCGAGCAGAAATTTTTCATTGATGGCCTTTTGATATTGCTCGCCGCTCTCTAGAATCGCCCGCGGCCACTCCAGCCATGGAGGCGCTCCGTTACCCAACCCAAGGAAGTCGCAATGAAGATTGGAAAGATTCTGGGCCTGTCCCTGCTGCTCGCGCTGACCGGTTGCGCCAGCTTCACCCAGGACGAAGTGGCCGCGGTGGATCTGCCGTCCATGGCCAGCTACGCCAACAAGCCGAACGTCTATGTGAGCTTCGCCTTCTATCAGGGCGAGCCGAACAGCGCCGCGGCCGTCGAAGTGCCGCAGGCGCGGGACATGCTTAAGCCCCAGCTGCAGAAGGTCCTGAGCGATTCCGGGCTGTTCGGCCGGGTGACACTGGACGAGCTCCAGAAGCAGCCGGGGGACTACAACCTGCGCCTGAAGGTCTACAACCATCCGCCAGGTGGCGGGCAGTTGGTCATGGCGTTCATCAGCGGCCTGACGTTCACCCTCATCCCGTCCATGGCGACCGATCAGTACACCATGAGCCTCGAGACCCTGGACCCCCAGGGCCAGGCTGTCGGCAGTTCCAGCAACCACGACGGGATCAATACCTGGATGGGCATCTGGTTCGTGCCGTTGATGGGCAACACCCCGAAGGACGCGGTGAGCGACACCTTCGGCCGTCAGGTCAACGCGCTGCTCAAGCAGATGGTCGAGCGCAACAGCCTGAAATATTCGCTGCTGGAGTCTCGGGTGCCACGGGCCTGAATCGAAAAAAGCGCTGCCGATCCATTAAGCGAAGGTGATCCAGTGTAGGAGCGAAGCTTGCTCGCGATGGACTCAAGGGCACCGCGTTTACTCAGGTAAAGACGCGGTATCGTTAACGTCCATCGCGAGCAAGCTCTCTCGCCACCGGTGGTGAGTTCCTACGGGAATTTCAGATCTCTAAATTTCAGAGCGCATTTCTCCCTCGGAACTTTCCGCAAAAACGATGTCAATTTGATGGCGTGTCGCGACGCTCATTGAGAACGGAATAAACAGCGCCAGGCTGTTTCCTGGGCAAGTTCAAGGAAGTGTGAGATGAAACTGATTTTTGCGATGTTGTTGATATTCAGCGGTTACGCTTCCGCCAGTTGTTTCAATATCGGCGATCATGACAAACGCAGTTATTGCCTGGCCATTCAGCATGGCTATTCCTGTACTTCTATTGGCGATGGTGATCTGCGCGCGGCCTGCGAAGCGGAGAAAGGCAGTTCGTGCTCAAGCATCGGCGATCATGACCAACGCATATTTTGTGAAGCGAAGAAAGGAGGCAGTTGTTCGTCCATCGGCGATGGTGATCTGCGCGCGGTCTGCGAAGCGGGGAAAGGCAGTTCGTGCTCAAGCATCGGTGATCATGACCAACGCTCCTTTTGTGAAGCGAAGAAGGGAGGCAGTTGTTCGTCCATCGGCGATCACGATCTGCGCAGTCAGTGTGAAGCCATGAAGCGTTGACTGATCGGCTTACTGCCATTCGCCAAAAGGGACACCCACCGGTGTCCCTTTTTTGTGGGTGACTGAAACGGGGTTCCCGGAGTACCCCGTCAACTCTTTCACTTGTCCCCCACAGCTCATCGCCGAAGGTTCCCCCAGACCGCACCACGGCATAGACTGCAAAACACGTTGAAACGCCTCTCCCACGGACGGAACCGCGCATGATCCAGATCGGCAGCCGCAACAACGCCCCTACGCCGCAGCACCCCACCCAAGACATCTACCTCTTCAGCATCGACCTGTCGCGGCCGGCGACACCGTTCTGCTTCGAGCAGTCGATTGGCGGCGGGCATGCGGCGCAGGGTGGTGCGCGGTGGCTGGCGTTGGACGAGTTGGACGGTTGGCCTGGCGAGTGGCGCGAGCATGTGAAGAAGGCCAATTGCGCCTGGGTTGCCGAAGTGGTGGACGCGCACTCCGGGGAGGATCAGGCCGCTGTGGTTTCGCTGATCCTCCAGCGATATGCCGAGCCGAAGGAGCCGACCGGGCATTTGCAGGCGATTGGCCGCTGGCTCAAGCGCAATATTCATGTCGGCGGCCGGTACGGCGTCTAACCCGAGGCAACGCCATGACCCAGACCCTGGAACGCGCCATCGCCATTGCCGCCACGGCCCACGCGGGGCAGGTGGACAAGGGCGGTGCGCCGTACATCCTGCACCCGCTGAAGGTCATGTTGCGCATGAACAGCCTGGAGGAGCGCATCGTCGCGGTGCTGCACGATGTGGTCGAGGATTGCGGCATCAGCCTCGACGATCTGCGCAAGGAGGGCTTCAGCGAAGACGTTTTGTCAGCCATCGAATCGGTGACGAAAGTGCCGGGCGAGTCCTACGAGGATTTCGTCGAGCGGGCGGCGCAGAACCCGATCGGGCGGGCGGTGAAGCTGGCGGATCTGGAAGAGAACAGCGACCTGTCGCGGATTGCCTCGCCGAGCTGGGAGGATCTGGAGCGGATCGAGAAGTATCGGCGGGCGATTGGACGGTTGCGCGCCTGACCCGGTTGAATAATCAAGGCAGCAGTGCCTGGCCCCTGGGCTGCGTTTTGTCGCCAGCCTCCTGATTTTTTCCGTCAGCCCCCCAAAAAACTCGGGAGCAGCTTTACTTGTCCAGGCAAGTCGCACCTGCTCACGGCCATTCGGCCGCCGCATTCTGCCCGGGACCGGCATCGCGAGAAGGACACGGAACGTCGTTCAACCCCTGTGTGAACCCTTGTCGCCTCCTGGCATGAACGCTGGCTGGAGCTGTCGTTTGCAGGTTTTCACCTCAGCGCAGTCTGGGCGCGCCTGGGCAATCAAGACCCGGGGGGCCCTCTTTAAAGGAGTAAAGACATGACTCAATACGACAGCCGCAACACCCACGCCAAACGCCCCTCGCGGGAGGCGCGCCTGGAACGCACCGGCACCGAGCTGCTCACCCTGGACAATGCCGGGCCGATCCAGATGGGCTTCTGGGTGCCCAACCGGGTATGGGCCACGGCCAAGTTCCTGGTGCCGCTGCGCAACCTGATCGCGCAGAAGAAAAAGGCCGGCACCCTGACCCCGATGCGCAAGGAAATCATCGTGTTCAAGACCTGGGTGACCCACAACAGCGTGTACCGCATGTGGGTTAACTCGATGATCGAACAGTCCAACGCCTACGTGGCGACGCTGGACGAAGCGACCAAGGAGCAGATCAAGGACGCGGACGGCGACGCGCTGTGGATCGACGGCTACGACAGCTTCTTCGAGATCCTCAACGAGATCATCAGCACCTCGCCGTCGTTCAACACCACGGCTCAGGTCGGTACGCCGATGAACGCCTTCCTGGCGGTGTCGATGGGCACCGAAGCGGGGGTTGCGCTGTTCCATGACACCACCTTCAACCAGCACTTCAAGAAGGTGCTCAATGCCTGGAACAGCTTCCTCAAGAGCGGCGCTTCCCTGGACAAGCTGGACATCGACGACCCGGAAAAAGAGGGCTCGTGGATCTCCAGGGCGGCCCACGCGGCCGGGGTCTGGAAACAGATGGAGCACGATCCGACGCTGCCCGGCTACGGCTTCGACTCCTGGAACGCGTTCTTCATCCGCCAGTTCGTGCCCGGCGCGCGGCCGTTCCAGGGCAACCCGCTGACTCAGGTCGATATCGGGTGCGAGACCACGCCCTGGCAGTACGAGAACGACCTGGCGTTCGAGACCGAGTTCTGGATCAAGGACGTCAATTACTCGCTGCTGGACCTGTTCGGCGGCCAGGACCAGTGGGCCAGTCCGTTCCAGGGCGGGCAAGCGTACCAGGGCTTCCTCTCGGCCACCCACTACCACCGCTGGAACGCGCCGCTCGACGGCAAGCTGGTGCGCTCCTGGGTGCAACCGGGCACCTATTTCGCCCAGCGTCCGGGGCAGGGCGAAGGCCAGGGCACCTGGGAGGGCACCGAGTCGCAGCCGTACCTGGGGCATGTCGCCGCCCGGGCGATCTTTGTCTTCGAGCACCCGAGCTGCGGGTATGTGGCGTTGATCTGCATCGGCATGGTCGAGGTCTCGACCTGCGTGATCGAGCCGCCATTCATCGTCGACGAAGGCGCAGCGCCGGTGGATATCACCCGGGGCACCGAGATCGGCCATTTCGAGTTCGGCGGTTCGACCCACATGATGATCTTCCAGAAAGACCGGGTGCAGTTGGAGGACTGGGCGCTGAACGCGGTGGCGCACCAGAACGATCCGCAACCGACGCCGCTGGGCAGCGTCATCGCCACGGCGTTGCCGAACAAGGGGTGACCTGATGGGCGCAGGCGACGGCACTGGGTGCCGTCGCCTTTGCGCCGGGTTTCAGCCCGGCGTCTGGCGCAAGTACTTGTCGAACCACGCCAGCGTCCGGTCCCAGGCCAGGGTGGCCGCGGCCTCGTCGTAGCGCGGGGTCGAGTCGTTGTGGAAACCGTGGTTCACCCCGGGGTAGATGTAGGCTTCGTAGGTCTTGCCCGCGGCCTTCAGCGCCTGTTCGAAGGCCGGCCAGCCTTCGTTGATGCGGGTGTCCAGTTCGGCGTAGTGCAACAACAGGGGCGCCTGGATCCGCTCGACGTCCGCGCTGTCCGGCTGGAGACCGTAGAAGGGCACGGCGGCGGCCAGTTCCGGGTAGGCCACGGCCGCGGCATTGGCCACGCCACCGCCATAACAGAAGCCGGTGATGCCGACCTTGCCGGTGCTGGCCTCGTGTTCGAGCAACCACTGGATGGCGGCGAAAAAGTCGTTCATCAACTTTTCCGGGTTGACCTTCAATTGCAGCTCGCGGCCCTTGTCGTCGTTGCCGGGGTAGCCGCCGACCGAGCTCAGGCCGTCGGGGGCCAGAGCGATGAAGCCGGCCTTGGCCAGGCGTCGCGCCACGTCCTCGATATAAGGGTTGAGCCCGCGGTTTTCATGGACCACCACCACGGCCGGCAGCTTGCCTTCGGCCTTGGCCGGGCGCACCAGGTAACCGCGGACCTGTTCGTGGCCCTTGGGTGAGGGATAGGTGATGTATTCGGCGAGGATCTGCGGGTCGGTGAAGGACACCTGTTCGGCCAGGGCGTAGTTCGGGGTCAGGGCGGCGAGGGTGGCGCTGGCGGTCAGCCCGACCAGGGCGAAGGCCGCCGCCCGGTCGAGAAACTCCCGGCGGCTGATCTGGCCGTGGGCGTAGCCGTCGTAGAGTTCGAGCAGTTCGGGGGCGAAGTCTTTGGCACTGAGACGTTGCATCGCGCGCTACCTCTTCAGTCAGGGGCGTCGGCCTGGGGTTGCCTCAGTAAAGCAAGGCGGCGCCCGGGCAGCCACTGTCAGGGCGAGCGCCTTCGGTTGTGTTTGCGCAGGGGCTTGGCTAATCTCGCATAAACACGCAAAAACAGGCATAACCATGCAAAATGAGCATTCAGTCGCCGAGCTGCCCCATGTGCGCCGGCAGAAGATCCTGTTACTGCTCGAACGCGACGGCAAGGTCATGGCTTCCGAGCTCAGCCAGCATTTCGCGGTCTCGGAAGACACCATTCGCCGGGACCTGGCGGAACTGGCCGACGCCGGGCTGTTGCAGCGGGTCCACGGCGGCGCGCTGCCACGGCCCAAGGACACCGGCAAGGATGTGTTCACCCGCCTGGGGGAAAGCAGCGAGGTCAAGCGCCAGCTGGCCAGGCTCGGCGCGCAGCGGGTGCGGGACGGGCAGATCGTGCTGTTCGACTCGGGCTCCACCACGCTGCTGATCGCCCAGTCCCTGCCTGCCGATATCGGCATCACCGCGGTCACCGCCTCGCCGCTGATCGCCGTCGCCCTGGCCGAATACCCGCGCAGCCAGGTGATCCTCGCCGGCGGCCGGCTCAACCCGGCGACCCTGTCCTCCGGCGGGCATGAGGCGCTGCGGCTGATCCAGGGTATCCGCGCCGACCTGCTGTTCACCGGGGTCTGCGCCATCCACCCGGAAGTCGGCATCACCTCGCTGCATTTCGACGAAGTGCCGGTGAAACAAGCCCTGCTCGACAGTGCCTCTCAGGTGATCGCAGTGACCACCGCCGACAAGCTCGGCGCGGTGGAGCCCTTTACCGTGGCGCCGTGCACGCGCCTGCATACCTTGATCACCGAGCCGCACCTGGCCTCGGGCAGCGTCGAGGACTATCGGCGCCTGGGCATCGAGGTGGTGCAGGCGCCGGAGTAATGTCGGGGAGAGGCTTCAGGCCTGGCGCTGCTCAGGCCGGGTCCGTGGCTGTCGGCTGAAGAACGGCGCGATAACGCTCTTCGAAATCCTCAGCCAGTTGTGCCAGGGTGATCTTGCCCAGGCGTTCGACCAGCAAGGCCTGGGCGGCTTCGAAGACTTCGCTGAGGGCGGTATTGACGGCTTGTTCCACCAAGCACTCCGGATGGTCGGTGGACAGGCCGATGGCGAAGATCGAGTTGCTGCCCAGGGCCTGGTGGATGTCCAGCAGGGTCATGTCCGACAACGCCCGGGCCAGGCTCCAGCCGCCGCGATGGCCCTTCTCCGAACGCACATAGCCTTGCTCCTTGAGCAGGGCCATGGTGCGCCGTACCACCACCGGGTTGGTGCCCAGCATCTGGGCGATGGTCTCCGAGGTGGCGGGGCTGTCGTGCCGGTCCATGTGGATCAGCACGTGCAGCATGCGCGATAGCCGGGTGTCGTTTCTCATCGCAAGCTCAGTATTTGTGGGGGGCGGGCGAGGGCGGAGTATCGCTTGTAATGATAAAAGTTACGAGACCGTTGACGCTGTTCTTTCAAGCAACTTACGATGTGACGTGATTTTTTTCACCCTCCGTACCTTGCCTGGGAGAACCCTCCATGGACTATCACGTGATCATTGTCGGCGGCAGCTACGCCGGTATTTCCGCGGGCCTGCAACTGGCCCGGGCGCGCCGCCGGGTGCTGGTGATCGACGCTGCCGAACGGCGTAATCGTTTTGCTGGCACCTCTCACGGTTTTCTCGGGCAGGACGGCCGTTCCCCCGGGCGTATCGCCGAGGAGGCCCGGGAGCAGCTGCTGGCGTACCCCACGGTGGAGTGGCTGGCGGACACTGCGACCGAAGTCGGCAAGGATGCCGAGGGTTTCTGGCTGAGCACCCGCGGCGGTCAGCGCCACAGGGCCCAGCGCTTGATCCTGGCCAGCGGGGTGATCGACGAACTGCCGCGGATCGACGGCCTGGCGGAGCGCTGGGGGCAAAGCGTGTTCCATTGCCCGTACTGTCATGCCTACGAACTGGCAGGTGGGCCTGTGGGCGTGCTGGCGACCTCGGAGTTGTCCCTGCACCAGGCGCTGATGCTGCCGGATTGGGGCCCGACCACCTTGTTCCTCAATGACGTCTTCGTGCCGGACGCCGAGCAACTGGCCAGCCTCGAGCGGCGTGGGGTGCGGCTGGAGCGCGAGCCCGTGCGGTGCGTCGTTGGCGACAAGGCCGAAGTGGTGCTGCTCGATGGCCGAACGATCGCGCTCGCAGGGTTGTTCGTCCAGCCCCGGACCCGCATGGCCAGCCCGCTGGCCGAGGCCTTGGGTTGCGAGTTCGAGCAAGGCCCGCTCGGGGCCTTTATCAAGACCGATCCGACCCGCGAAACCAGCGTGCCGGGGGTGTTCGCCTGCGGCGATGCGGCGACGGCGTTCAGCTCGGTGGCCATCGCCGTGGGCGACGGGGCGAGGACCGGCGCGGGGGCACACCGCTCGCTGATCTTCGGCCCGGCCGCGGCGTGAGGGAGGGGAAGGGCGCCGACTTCACTCGACCCGGCGGAACACCAGCGCCTTCAGACCGCTCTCGCTATCGGTATCGGGAAACTCCGGCGGATTGTCCAGGCGCTGTTCGAAGCGCAGGCCCGGGGCTTCCTGGGTGACGCCGTCGATCAGGAAGTCCGAGGCGAAGGCCGGGTCGTTCATGCAGGCCAGCACGCAGCCGTCCGCCGTGAGCAGCTCCGGCAGGCGCCGCAGCACCCGGGCGTAGTCCTTGGTCAGCAGGAAGCTGCCTTTCTGGAAGGACGGCGGGTCGATGATCACCAGGTCGTAGGGGCCGGCGTTTTTCACCTTGGCCCAGGACTTGAACAGGTCGTGGCCGAGAAAGCTCACCTGGCTCAGGTCGTGGCCGTTGAGCCGGTGATTGTCGCGGCCACGGCTCAGGGCCGGGCGCGACATGTCGAGGTTGACCACATGGCTGGCGCCGCCGGCGATGGCCGCCACCGAGAAGCCGCAGGTGTAGGCGAACAGGTTCAGCACTCGCTTGCCCCGGGCATTGGCGCGTACCCAGTTGCGGCCGTAGCGCATGTCGAGAAACAGGCCGTTGTTCTGCTTCTTGCCCAGGTCCACCCGATAGCGCAGGCCTTCCTCGACCAGGGTCCATTCGTCGATGGCCTCGCCCACCAGCCAGTCCACCGGGCTCTGCAGTTGATAACGGTGCTGCAGGAGCAGGGTGTGGGCGCCACTGGCCTGCCACTCGGGGCCGGTGGCGAGGGTCAGCAGCATTTGCTTGAGCGCCTCCAGCTCCGCCGGATCCGGCTCCTTGAACAGCGCCACCAGCACCACGCCCTGCAACCAGTCGACGGTCAGTTGCTCCAGCCCCGGCCAGCAACGGCCGCGGCCATGGAACAGGCGCCGGGTTTCCGCGGGCGCGGACGCCAGGGCCGTCAGCAGGTGGTGGTGCAGGGTGGAGAGGGCGTCGGGGTTCATCGAAAGAGGGGCCGGCAATCAGGAAAGGGCCGGCATTTTAAACACAAATGCCGCGTTGGGAGCGCGGCACGTCGGTGGCTGGCACCCGTGGCTGGGGCAGGTGCCGGTCGAGCGGGGCCTGCCGGTCAGGTATGGATCAGCGCAATGGTGAAAGAAATCACGATCATGCAGGCGACCGCAAAATTGATATTCATGACGTACTTGTCCGAGGGTTTGAAGGTGGCGCCATTTTGCCGGTATCGGGCGCAAATAAAAAATCCGCTTTCATGATTTGTATGATCGACGGCAATGATGATCGCGTGCCGGGGCGCGCCAAGGCGGCGAGTGGATATCTGCGCGAAGCTGATTATGCTTCAGGGAACCTTGCCGCGCGGCAAGGCCGCCAGCTTTGTTTTCATGCTTTGCGCAGTCCGATGACATCAGCCCCAGGGCCTGGGTGCGGCAATGCTAGAGAGGTACTCCGGCCTAGAACAAGAACAATCCGGAGAAAACCCATGGCGACAATCGACGACACCTCCACGGGCAGCATGCCCAACCGCGGGATCACCAGGGAGGAGCGCAAAGTCATTTTCGCCTCGTCCCTGGGTACCGTTTTCGAGTGGTACGACTTCTACCTGTATGGCTCCCTCGCCGCGATCATCGCCAAGCACTTTTTCGCCGGCGTCAACGAAACCACCTCCTTCATCTTCGCCCTGCTGGCATTCGCCGCGGGCTTTGCCGTGCGGCCGTTCGGCGCCATCGTGTTCGGCCGCCTGGGCGACATGATCGGGCGCAAGCACACCTTCCTCATCACCATCGTCATCATGGGTATCTCCACCGCCGTGGTGGGCATGCTGCCCAGCTACACGTCCATCGGCGTGGCGGCCCCGATCATCCTGATCAGCCTGCGCCTGCTGCAAGGCCTGGCCCTGGGCGGGGAGTACGGCGGCGCGGCGACCTACGTGGCCGAACACGCGCCACAAGGCAAGCGCGGCTACTTCACCTCGTGGATCCAGACCACCGCGACCCTTGGCCTGTTCCTGTCGCTGCTGGTGATCCTGGCCTGCCGCACTGTCCTCGGCACCGAAGCCTTCGAGGCCTGGGGCTGGCGGATTCCCTTCCTGCTGTCGATCCTGCTGCTGATCATTTCGGTGTACATCCGCCTGCAACTCAGCGAGTCGCCGGTGTTCCAGAAGATGAAGGCCGAAGGCAAGGCGTCCAAGGCTCCGCTGACCGAATCCTTCGCCCGCTGGGCCAACCTGCGGATCGTGATCATGGCGCTGCTCGGCGGCACCGCCGGCCAGGCTGTGGTCTGGTACACCGGGCAGTTCTACGCGCTGTTCTTCCTGTTGCAGATGCTCAAGATCGACCCGCAGACCGCCAACCTGTTGATCGCCGGCTCGCTGCTGATCGGCACACCGTTCTTCATCCTGTTCGGCAGCCTGTCCGACCGCATCGGCCGCAAGGGCATCATCATGGCCGGCTGCATCCTCGCGGCGCTGACCTATTTTCCGATCTTCCACGCGCTGACCCAGTACGGTAACCCCGATGTCTTCAGCGCCCAGGAGCGGAACCCTGTCACGGTGATCGCCGATCCCGCTCAATGCTCGTTCCAGTTCGACCCGGTGGGCAAGGCCCGCTTCACCAGTTCCTGCGACCTGGCCAAGAGCGTGCTGGCGAAGAAGGCCATTCCCTACCAGAACGAGACGGCCGAACCCGGTGCCATCGCGCAGGTGCGGATCGGCGAAAAAGTGATGTCGAGCTTCGAAGGCACCGGCATGCCGGCCGCCGACTTCAAGGTTCGGAACGATGCCTTCGTCGCGGCCCTGGGCACCGCCCTCAAGGACGCCGGCTACCCCGAGAAGGCCGACCCGGCCAAGACCCACTACCCGGCGGTGCTGGCGCTGCTGACCCTGCTGGTGATCTACGTGACCATGGTCTACGGTCCGATCGCCGCCTGGCTGGTGGAGCTGTTCCCGGCGCGCATCCGCTACACCTCGATGTCGCTGCCGTATCACATCGGCAACGGCTGGTTCGGCGGCTTCCTGCCGACCGTGGCGTTCGCCATGGTGGCGGCCACTGGGGACATCTACTACGGGCTCTGGTACCCCATCGTCATCGCGGTGATGACGGCGATCCTCGGCACCTTCTTCCTGCCGGAAACCAAGGACCGGGAAATCCACCACGCCTGAAGGCGCTGCCCGTCCTCTCCCGCGGGGGAGAGGGCGGTTCTGCGGCCAAAGGCGGTCAGTCGAAGGCGTCTGGGAAAAAAGGAGTTCGGGAAAACCGGGGAGATTCGCCGCCTGTTTGCAACGCCATGCACAAAAGAGTGCGCCACAGGCATCGGGTCCAATATATCAAGCTGATATCATTCAAGGGCTTGAAAGCCGAGTAGAGAAAGATGAACCGTCGTAAAAAGATAAAGCAGCTATTAACCGCCCACGCCAAAAAGGCGAGTGCCAAACTGGCACCGAAAAACAAGCCTAAATACATCAGCAAGGCTGACCGCTTGAAGCTGGCTGCCTCCGGTCCTGACTCAAGCATGTCTTCCGAGAGCGGATCTGCGTAGATTAAGCACTACTGGACGGTACAAAAGTCATTCGGGAGTATCGTTGTACCCGTGCCAGCCAGCATTGAGACGGTCCGCTTCTGGCCGATTTCAACCTCTCGCAACCGGCTGAAAACGGCCACAAGCGAACTCTCAATTTGCGCCGCTTTCGTTCGATACGGATATTCCAGTCAGGACTCGTACAACCGTGCCTTGTTTATCCAGCAGCGAGTGAATGACAGCTTGCCTGTCAACTGTGCACCTTGCGCGGCAACAGCTTTACAGCTGGGGATGGCAGCTCCTTGGGCTGTGTGGGGGCTTTACTATGAAAGCCTCAGAATTGCCCACTAAGACCCAGCAGTGGCCCCTTCTGGACGATGTCGTAGACAAAGCCATCATGACGATAATTAACCCCCATGGCCCGGTAACCGGCCACCGCCGAAAACCCGGGGGAAAACTCCCAGCCTGCCAGCGCTGCCAGGTCCCAGTCTTCCCGGGACTGCCCGGCGCCCGCCATCCCCCAGGATGACAACCAGAATCGATCGTTCACGGCATAGTGCCCACGCAGGCCTGCTATGGCGTCTGCCCATGTCGCATTGTCGGAGCCCGATAAACCACCAAGAGATCCACCATGGAAGGTGAGGGTGGTGCCGCTGTACCAGACGCGCATGCCACCGACGACATCCAGTCGACGGTTTTCATCACCCAGCACTGTGTAGCCGCCACCCAGGAACCCGGAGGCTGTCTTGCTTTCTACCTCAAGTTTGGTACCCCCAGGCAGGCGGTTGCGGGTGTCGGTGTCGATGTACATCAGGTCGGCGAGCACGCTGTAGGGGCCTCGACGCGCCTCACCCATCAGCATCACCGACAGATCGACCGTCTTGGCGATGTCGGAGAAATCGGATTTTATGAACTGGGTTCCAGTACTGCTATGACCCACGTGTCCACGAATGTCCGCGCCCCATACGTAAGGTCCGCCGTTGAACGTCCAGTCATCGTTGTCTGCCGCCATGGCGGGCCCGGTGGCGATAAAGGCGCCAGCCAGTAGTGCCAGACGTGTTTGCTTGCGCCGCAAAACCGAGCGGGGGGTGTCACCGTGCATGATGGTGTTTCCCCGATCAGTGCTGAGTCAGCGAGAGCGCCACGCCCTCGGCCGCGCAGTCCTCTGTAGGCTTCAAGCCGGCTTTTTGCGCGGCCTTGACCTCTTCCTTCGCGGCCGCCAGATCCGCCAGGAACGTCGGATTGCTATGTAAGCTCGCTACCGTCGCAGCACCCATGATGCGGCCTGCATCGACATCGCTCTGCCAGTGTGCGTCGCAGATGACCCGGCTCTGGCCGAATGACAACCCGCGGGTCATCAACTCGGTTGCACGTGCAGGCTGAATCTCGGCCAGCAACAGCCCCCAGGCCCAACCGGCTGCGGAGTGTCCGGAAGGCCAGGAGCCATCCGTGCGCAGCAGCGGCTCCATGTCTTTGCGACAGGTCCCTTCGTTGTGTGCCACGAAGGGGCGGGTGCGGTTGTAGGCATTCTTTCCGGCATAAGTGGAGCCGCCCGCATCCGACAGGGTGCGCTGCATCAAGGTATAAAGATGCGGTGTATTTTTCTCGGTGATCGGCGTGCCCATCGCGCAGGAGAATGCGTTGGCCGGGCCCGGGAATGACAGCTCCGCATCCGCCGCGGCGAGTTTCTCCCGGGCTGTACCGCGTAGCGACAGCGCTGTTCGCCGTGCTTCCTCATCCCGGGCAAGCGCCGCAGAGTCGGGCTTTGGTGGGGCGCCCAGCAACGCCAGGCGCAATGGCAAGTCTGCCGAGTTCAGATAGCCTGGGGCCAGCTTGAAGTGAGGGTCCGTGACCTGGGTGGCAGCATCGTCGGCAAGCACCAGCCCCGACCAGAGCAGGCCCGCCAGCCCCAACTGCTTATGTACTGTTTTCATCGAGTGTTCCCTTATCAAAACCGGTAAAGAGCATTCAGATAGGCGCCTGCGCCCACGTTTTCACCCGTTAGCGGGCTGTTGCGGGCGTCGGAGACCAGGGCGTAGGTCTTGATGCCGCCTTCCAGCGCCAACTGTGGTTGCCATTGCCACGTTAGGCCCAGCTTCAAGGTCACGTCCCGCATGCCGCCACTCGGGTGGTATTCGTCGAAGCCGGTGCGCGCAGCTTGTTGGGCGGTGACGCCGAAGCGCGCCATCATGTCTTTCTCATTGCTCCAGGTGCCGTATAGGGTCGAGTCCAGGGTCAATGTTGAAGACAGCGCATAGGTTGTGGCGAAGCCGGCTTCCAGGAACGCGGTACGCCCCAGGCTCTCGCCACCGTAATCGCGGCTCTGGCTAGCTTGCAGGCCACGAACGAACAGACGACCGGCCGGCAGGGTCCAATACGCTTCCGCCCCAACAAGAGCGGTGCTGTCCAGGTTGCCCATTCCCTTCAGGTAGTCATCACGACCGCCCAGAGTGTGGATTCTTTCCTTGCGTCCCGGGTCGTAACCCAGCAACAGGGCGATTCCGAAAGGGGACAACCCCGGTAAGTCCCAGCGCAGCCCGTCCGGGAAGGCTGCGGTAAACTTGCCCCAATTTTCGGTAGGTAAGACCGCTTTGAGTTTCAGTGACGGGAACGCGGCGTAGTGTGAGGAGCCTTCGTACAGCGGGCCAACGGCGAGTCCGCCACCTACGGTCACGGAGGGCTCACTTGAATCGTCTGCGTGTACAGGCAACACCATCGCAAATGCGAGGGCCGCGTTTTTCATGAGCGTCGCTTGATATTTGAAAAAGTTTGAACCACCGATGGTTGTCATTGCTTCTTTCCTTTGGTGAAAAATCAAACTTATTGGCGTTTGTGCCTGGTTATAAAAGTCGGGAGTTATTAATTAGAGTGCGACAGGTTGTGGCTTCGGGAAACTCCATTTGCCATTCAGTATTTGTTCGCTCGGCTGATAAAGCCTGACCGTGTAGTTCCAGCCGGGTGTGGTAGGCAGGCAATTAGCGATCTTCCCGTCGCAACCGCCGAATTGGATGACAATCGAGCCATCCTCACTTTTCTGTGCGGTGAAGTTGTTCAACGAATAGGCGTCATAGGGGTTCTTCTGGAAGTAACCGTCGGCGTTATAGACGCTGACAGACCAAAAACTATTGACCGGGACACCTCCAACTTTAAGCCGGTAAACGGTTCTCCCATCGTTCTCAGGCACCACGTTGCCGAGGTAGATAGCGTCCTTGGCTGGGTTCCCACCCCACCCCGTCGCAGTGCCGATCAAGTGATGGATTGGATTGACCGTGCCCTTGGGGCCAAAGGACTGGTTGTAGTCAGGAATCGTCGAACCCAGGACCTCTAGAGCCTCACGCACCCTTGTCTGGCTCGCCTGGTCCCACTTAGGTACTACGAACTCCCCAACCTTGGCTTGGCTGACCGTGATTGCGTCCTGCAGTGCATGTACCTTTTCAAGGTCTTTGCGATCTGCGGGATCGAAGAACGTACGCACAGCAACAAATACATAGCGTGTGCCGATTGCCTCTTTCGCCAGTGTCCGGCGGCCGGCGCCGTAAGTGACGACGGGGACGTAGTGATCTTCATTGATCACCGCCATCGACATGAACCGCCCACCGGCCTCAGGCAAGGTGATCGTGACGGGGCCTGCATCGAGATCGAACACTGCCGACGAATAGAGTGTGTCCCGATTCATCCGGACCACATTCTGGGCGTCGATGGGCACCGCTTCGCGGCTATGAACAAACCGGCCCAAACTGCCACTTGCCACCATTTTTCCCAAGTAGAGGTCGGATTCGGCACGAACAAAGTTATCTACACCCACCGCTATCGCCGCCTCCGGGGATGACTGAGCGTTCGCACTTCCAAAAGCTGCCAGCGCCATGACAAGGATGCAGGCCGTGGATGAATGGGACATTTAAACCTCTTGGTTTTATAAGGTGGCGTTAATTTTTTGACTGTATAAGAACGCCTTTGCGCAAACTTGCCATTTGGTGCCAAAAGCAATGCGAGCGCGTACGCGAAGGCCGCCCCGGAAAGGGGGCAAATGTTTTGGGGGAGGGGTTAGACGAGGATGTTAACGGTCTTGTTTCAAGAGGGCGCGATAGTGCGACGGCGGGCTCCCCGTCCAACGCTTGAAGGCGCGGGTAAAGTGCGCTGGATCGCTGTAGCCGACCATATAGGCAATTTCGGTCGCGCTGTATCTGCCGCTGGCAATCAACTGAAGGGCTTCACTGCGACGTGTCTCGTCACGTAAAGCGTCGAAGTCGATGCCGCAATGTTCGAGACGCCGCTGCAGTGTTCGAGCGGACAGTCCAATTTTTCTTGAAATCGTGACAAGTTTGGAACGTTCCTGATCCGCCATCTGCTGGACGAGCACGTCAGTTGCGTCAGCGGTCGACTTCAAGGCTTGGGTGGTTTTCCAGGCAACATCTCGAACAGGCTGCAGGGGAATCTCAAGCAACTCACGATCAAATTCGATCATGTTGTACCCAGCGTTCATTACGAGGTTCGGGCCCAGGTACTCTTCAAGCGCCTCGTCGCCTCGCTCTCTCGGGTTTTTTAGATGTACCCGTATAGCACCCGGCGCGCCGGACATGAGCGGCACTTTTCTAAGCACCGCAAGGGTGCCGAAAATGACCTGCTTCGGATCAGCCCCGTGGTGCCCGGTAAAGTGTTGGATCAGTTTTGTCGTGCGGCCTTCGGTGACGATTTTTACTTCGCTTCCCTGATGCAGCAAATCCGTATGGACCGCCGCCGCTGCACACGCCTGAGCGAGGTTGGTTGAGCCCAATATCAATTCGCCCCATACACCGGTTGAGCGCATATCGGTCAGGTGCCCCACCGTCGCCCCGCCAAAGGGATCCTGTGCAATGGCTGCCATTTCATTGGCTATATGAAAGCAGGCCGCTCGCGGTACCCAGGCTTCAGGATTTTGAAAAACATGAGGGGAAATATCAAAACGTCGAAAGAACTCCAGCGGCAACACCCCTCGCATGCTCAGATAGGGGGCTATTGGCCTAAGTGTGCTGAGTTTGATGGCTGGCGTAGCATTCGTCATGGATGTCCGCACCTGCTTTTAAAGGCAATGCACTTGAAAACCGTCTTGGCACGCTGGTAAACACTAGCAAAATTTTTGCCAAAGTCGCGCTACTGACAGCACAGTAACGCGTGCAGATAGATTTCAAGGAGGAAGCACCTCCAAAAAGGAAAGGCTACTGTGCGAACCAAGGAGATGCCAGGGTAAGAAAGTGGCGTCTTCTGCCTGTTTTCTCACCTTCGTCTAGCGGTTGAGCTTCCAGGACTTTCTGAATCGGCCCAGATTTTATAGACACCTTTCAGTGTCCGCTGGACTACCCCCGGTACGATAGGCATCCCCGGCCTAAGCTTTGAGCATAGGAGGAAGTCTATGAGCACCCAGCGATTTACCCCGGAATTCAAGGCCGAAGCCGTCAGGCAGGTCATCGAACGCGGATACTCAGTGGCAGTAATCGACCCCGGGCCGTCGCTCGCTGCTACCGCAAGCCAACCCTATCGGATGATTGCGCACGATCATCTCTGCGCGGAGCGAGCCTACAAAGCTTGCGACAGTGAGGGGGCGTGGGGGCAAACGGACGGCGCGCTATTTGATCTGCACAATGGCCGGTCCTTCCGTCACGATCGGCGGGTCGGCGTGGATATTCGAGGCATTTTTCTGAATCCAGTCGCGCGCGATTTTCAAGCTCGCATCGGTGCCGGTCTTGTCCGTGCAAACCGTCACGGATGTACCGCCATCACCCGTATTCAGCAGGGTGTAGCTGATGAGGCCGGGCACCGTCCGCAGGGCCGCTTCGACTTCGGCGTTGCGCTCTTCCAGAAGCTTGAACAGCTGCTTGGCTCCAGTACCCAGGTAGGTTCGTATCACCGCATACATGGTCGTCTCCTTGGGGAGTACGTCTTGATGTCAATCCAGATCCGCTGATGGCCGTTATCACTCAGGTTCAAGTCCGCCCTGATTTATTAAGCTTAGCCAAGCGCCGGTGCCAGGCGGAAGGTAACGACCACTGGCCGCTTGCCGCTCATTGGAAAAGCCCCATCCTCGACCCGCCCCAGTCGTTCGCAGGGACCGTCAACCGCCCGATGACGCGCGTGCCATGGCGCGTACCGGGTGTCTGCTGGTCGAGGAGGCGGACCTTTTTACCCAGTGGGCTCAGGTGGTTTTCCCGCCGATTCGCCCACGTCCTGCGCCGGGCCTGTAGACTGGCGCGCGCAGGCTGGTGCCGCCACGGCTCCAGCGACCCTTTCCTTATCACCCCCGAACAAGAGTGCCCCCATGGCCAACCACGATATCGACTTCATTCCCGATCCGGACGCGGACTCCATTTCTTCCGACGTTGCCGGTTTCGGCGGCCTGCTGGTCTCCACCCAGATCCCCACCCGCGCCGACGGCAGCCTGGAGCTGGGTGACATCACTGCGCAGAGCGAGTGCACCCTGCAGGCGCTCAAGGTGGCGCTGGAAAAGGCCGGCAGTTCCATGGACCGGGTCCTGCACCTGACCATCTACCTCACCGACATGGCCGACCGCGCAGCGTTCAACGAGGTCTATAAACGCTTCTTCGCCAAGCCCTGGCCGGTGCGCGCCGCCGTGGGCGTGGCGTCCCTGGCGGTCGAGGGCATGAAGGTGGAAGTCACCGCGATGGCGGCCAAGGCCTGAGTTTCCCGCGGTATCCGGCGGCGCTGCTTGCTAAGTGGGCGCCACCGGGCAGGCTACGGGTGCCGGTCGGGCGTTTCGCCGCTACAATGCGCGCCTCGACCGTGACAAGCCTGACTAAAAAAATATGTCCTTGCCCAAGCATCACCTGGAATTGCTCAGCCCTGCCCGCGATGTGGCCATCGCCCGCGAGGCCATCCTGCATGGCGCCGACGCCGTGTACATCGGCGGCCCGAGCTTCGGCGCGCGCCACAACGCCTGCAACGAGGTGAGCGAAATCGCCGAGCTGGTGGAGTTCGCCCGGCGCTACCACGCGCGGATCTTCACCACCCTCAACACCATCCTCCACGACAACGAACTGGAGCCGGCGCGCAAGCTGATCCACCAGTTGTACGACGCCGGCGTCGACGCGCTGATCGTCCAGGACCTGGGCGTGATGGAGCTGGACATTCCGCCGATCGAGCTGCACGCCAGCACCCAGACCGATATCCGCACCCTGGCCCGGGCCAAGTTCCTCGACCAGGCCGGTTTCTCGCAGCTGGTTTTGGCCCGCGAGCTGAACCTCCAGGAAATCCGCGCCATCGCCGACGAGACCGACGCGGCGATCGAGTTCTTCATCCATGGCGCGCTGTGCGTGGCCTTCTCCGGCCAGTGCAACATCTCCCATGCGCAGACCGGCCGCAGCGCCAACCGCGGCGACTGCTCCCAGGCCTGCCGCCTGCCGTACACCCTGAAAGACGAAAAGGGCGGGGTGATCGCCTACGAGAAACACCTGCTGTCGATGAAGGACAACAACCAGAGCGCCAACATCCGCGCCCTGGTGGAGGCCGGCGTGCGCTCGTTCAAGATCGAAGGGCGCTACAAGGACATGGGCTATGTGAAGAACATCACCGCCTACTACCGCCAGCGCCTGGACGCCGTGCTCGAAGACCGCCCGGATCTGGCCCGCGCCTCCAGCGGCCGTACTGCGCATTTCTTCGTGCCCGATCCGGAGAAAACCTTCCACCGCGGCAGCACCGATTATTTCGTCACCGATCGCAAGATCGACATCGGCGCCTTCGACTCGCCGACCTTCACCGGCCTGCCGGTGGGCGTGGTGGAGAAGGTCGGCAAGCGCGACATGCAAGTGGTGACCCATGAGCCGCTGTCCAACGGCGACGGCCTCAACGTGCTGGTCAAGCGCGAAGTGGTGGGCTTCCGCGCCAACATCGCCGAGCCGAAAGGCGAGTTCGAAGAAGAAGGCGAAAAGCGCTACCGCTACCGCGTCGAGCCCAACGAAATGCCGGAAGGCATGTACAAGCTGCGGCCGAACCATCCGCTGAGCCGCAACCTGGACCACAACTGGCAGCAGGCTTTGCAGAAGACCTCCGCCGAGCGCCGCGTCGGCCTGGGCTGGGTCGCGCGCCTGCGCGAAGAGCGCCTGGAACTGACCGCCACCAGCGAGGAGGGCATCAGCGCCAGCGTCGCCTTGGACGGTCCGTTCGGTGTGGCCAACAAGCCGGAACAGGCCCTGGAGCAATTGCAGGACCTGCTGGGCCAGCTGGGCACCACCCAGTACCACGCCACCGGCGTCAAGCTGGATGCGCCGCAGGCGTATTTCATCCCCAACTCGCAGCTCAAGGCCCTGCGCCGCGACGCCATCGAGGCGCTGACCCAGGCCCGGGTCGCCGCGCACCCACGGGGCGGGCGCAAGGCCGAAACCACGCCGCCGCCGGTGTACCCGGAATCGCACCTGTCGTTCCTGGCCAACGTCTACAACCAGAAGGCCCGCGACTTCTACCACCGCCATGGGGTCAAGCTGATCGACGCCGCCTACGAGGCCCATGAAGAAGCGGGCGAAGTGCCGGTGATGATCACCAAGCACTGCCTGCGTTTCTCCTTCAACCTCTGCCCGAAACAGGCCAAGGGCGTCACCGGCGTGCGCACCAAGGTCGCGCCGATGCAGCTGATTCACGGCGACGAGGTGCTGACCCTGAAGTTCGACTGCAAGCCGTGCGAGATGCACATCATCGGCAAGATGAAAGGCCACATCCTCAACATGCCGCAACCGGGCAGCGTGGTCGGCCACATCAGCCCCGAAGACCTGCTCAAGACCATCCCGCGCGCTCCGCACTGAGTGACGGGCGAGCGCGGTGCCAAGGCGCCGCGCTCGTCGGTCCGTTTCAATCCTGCTATCGGCCCTTGGCCAATCCTTCCCCAGCCAGCAGAATCCCGGGTTCCCATTCCCGGGCTTGCGCCCCTCTGCCACAGGCGTCGACATGCCGGTACTGCACAACCAAAGCCAGCCCCAGGACCCGGACGAAGTGCCCCGGCCGCTCTATGCGCTGCGAATTTCCCCCCAGGCCACGCGCTGGGAGCGGCCGTGGCACAGCCATCGCAAGGCGCAGCTGCTGTTCCCCCTGGCCGGGGTGATCACCTGCGAGACCGACGAGGGCCTGTGGATGGCGCCGCCGCAGTGCGCGGTGTGGATTCCCGGGGATGTGCGGCACAGCGTGCAGGGCCTGGAACACACCGAGGGCTATTGCCTGTTCGTCGAGCCCGAGCAGGTTCGCGGCCTGCCCGAGGCCTGTTGCACCCTGGCGGTTTCGCCGCTGTTGCAGGAGCTGCTCAAGCGCTGCGTGGCGATGCCTGAACTCTATGACCTCGACGGTCCGCAGGGGCGGCTGATGGCGGTGGTCTTGGACGAGCTGGCCGCCGCGCCCCTGGAGCAGATCCACCTGCCCATGCCCCGGCACCCGCAGTTGCGCAGCATGGCCGCCTCGATCATCGAGCAGCCTGCCGCGCGGCGCAGCCTGGGCGGCTGGGGCGAGCAGATCGGCATGAGCGAACGCAACCTGAGCCGGCTGATCCTGGCCGAGACCGGCTTGAGCTTCGGCCAGTGGCAACGCCAGTTGCACATCTTGCTGGGGCTCGAGCGCCTGGTCCGGGGCGAATCGGTGGAGCAGGTGGCGTTGGGCCTGGGGTATGAAAGCGCCAGCGCCTTTATTCGCATGTTCAAGAAAGCCCTGGGCCAGCCGCCGGCGCGTTTTCTCGCCGAGCGCAGGATGTTGTTGGGCGGCCATTCGCCAACTGAGGACGCTGATCCTGCATTTGGCTGAATCGGTCAATGGGTTGTCCAGGTTGACTGATGCGGACAGCTTTTCCTTTGCGGATGATAGACATTCTTGTTTGTCTCTTGTTGAGGAAGCCTTATGAACATCGACCCTAGTCAGTTCCCCCTGGTCTGGATGCACTACCGCGACGCGGCCGGCCAGGCCGATCCCTTCAGCCAGCTGGACCAGCTGTTGCAACGCCGACAGCCCTTCGTGCTGGTCACCACCGATGCGCCCGGCGAACCTACGGCAGCGGGCGAGGAGGCCCAGGCCAGCCTCAAGCAGGCGTCGTTGTGGATGAAGCGCAACAAGGAGGCGATCCGCCGTTGGATCAAGGCCAGTATCGTGATCGCTCCGGACGGCGCGACCCAGACCCGGGTCGAAGCCTTCGCCGACACCTATCGCAAGTTCTGGGGCTACCCCTTGCTGCACTGCGCCTCCAGGGAAGGCGCCGTGGCCATGGTCGAGCGTTTGTTGAGCCATCAGCGGGTCAACAGCCAGAACTGGTGACGCACGGCGTCATCGCGGTGAATCAGCCATTGCGCGGCGCGGCCATCGCGGGCAAGTCGGATCGCCGCCCGCTCGCGCCTACAGGGCTTTGCGCATGAAGATCCGGCTGCTGCCGGCGGGGTCGCAGGGAATTTCGCCGAAGCGTTGCCAGCCGTGTTTCTCGTAGAACTGCGGCGCCTGGAAACTCAGGGTGTAGAGCACCGCCGAGCGGCAGCCGCGGCGCCGGCCTTCGTTCTCGCAGGCAGCCAGCAGGCGGGCGCCCAGGCCCGAACCGCGCAGGTGTTCCGGCAGGTAGAACAGGTCGATGAACAGCACGCCCAGGGAGGTGCGCCCGCTGATGCCGCCCAGCACCTGGCCGGTTGCCGGGTCCTTGAGTTCGACCGCCAGGGGCTGCCGGTCGTTGTAGCCGGCCAGTTGCTCGTTGAAGGCGGCCAGGCCCTTGCCGAGCAGGGTTTCGAAGGCGCTGTCGAGCACATCGCCGATGACGATCACGGGGTTGTCCATAACGGCAGGTTTCTCCAGTTCAGGCGTCGCGCAACAGGTCGTGGGCGTCGAGCAGACGGTAGGCGATTTCCGGGTTCTTCTCCAGGCCGCGGCGGATGGCGGTGGGGATCGATTGCCGGGTCTTGCGGCACAGCCCCGGCAACTCGTCGATCTGGATGGCGATGCCACGCATGCTGCGTACTTCGTTGAAGCTGGGGGTGATCTGCACGCGGATGCCCAGCAGTTCGTACATGCGCCGCTGCATGTGTTCCAGGTCGCTCAGGCTTTGCAGGTTTTCCAGCCGGTCGAGCAGGCGCTTTTCCTCCTGGCGGGTCAGGCCGAGGATGCGCAGGTCCGTGCCAGGTGTCTCCAGCAGGTGTTCGCGCTCGCAGTTGCAGGCGCCGGGCGGGCAGGGCTGGCGGATCTGGAAATCGGGCATCTATGACTCCACTCGAAGCGATCGCGGATCGCCGTGGCGCATGGGGTTGCCTGGAAATATACACAGCCGGAGCAGGACGTGGCGCGGCAATTGGCCGCCGCGCCGCGGATTTTTTCACGCCAGCCGACGGCGGCGCCACAGACGCCCATAGACCAGGAGGTTGATCAGCAGCACCAGCGCGCCCAGGCCCAGCTGGATCTGCGGCGTCAGCCCGGCGGGATAGATCAGCGGGATCAGGTAGTGCTCGATGAAACCGTCGTCGTAACCCTGCTGGCCGGCACGCTGGCGCATGAGGTTTTCCCAACGGGTCAGCGGGCAGGCCAGGTGGAAGACTTCGACCGTGACCCCCCAGGCCGCGGCGGGCAGGTGCAGCCAGGCCAGGCGCGGCCAGCGCAGGACCAGCAGGCCGCCAAGCAGGGCAAACAGGATAAAGCTCAGGTGCAGCAGGACCAGGGTGTCGGCGGTGAGGCGGTAGAGCATGTCGAGTCTCGTGGCGGCCAGGGGCATCGTGCCCCGGTAGTGGTTCAGTGGCGTGAGCGGCCGGACCGGCCCAGCGCGGTGCGCCAGATGCAGATTCCCAGGAAGTACGCTGACATCGCCAGCCACAGGCCCATCACCCAGGCGCCATTGTAGGGATGGTTGATCACCAGCGACAGGCTGCACAGCAGCCAGATGGCGGTCACCGCGATGTTCACCGGCATGAAGCGGCGCACGCGGAAGGGATGCAGGAATTTCATCCGGGTCAGGGTCAGCAGTGCCAGGGCCCCGATGCTCAGCAGGGTCAGCCAGGGTGTCGGGGCGATGATGTACAGCGCCAGGGCCACCACGTTCCAGGCAGCGGGGAAACCGACGAAATAATTGTCCTTGCTCTTCATGTCGACGTTGCAGAAGCAGAACAGCGACGACACCAGGATCACCGAGGTCGCCAGCAGCGCGCTGTACGCCGGCAACGGGATATAGCGGTAGATGAACAGCGCCGGGATGAACACATAGGTCAGGTAGTCGATCACCAGGTCCAGCACCGAGCCGTCGAACTGCGGCAGCACCGACTGCACATTGACCTTGCGCGCCAGCGAGCCGTCCACCCCGTCGACGATCAGCGCCACCCCCAGCCACAGCAGGCAGGCCTTGGGCTGGTTGTCGAACAGCGCCAGGGTGGCGAGCAGGGCCGTGACCACGCCGCTGGCGGTGAAACCATGGGCGCCCCAGGCTTTGAGACTGGCGATCTGTCGGGTCGTTATCACGGGCGTTCTCCGGGCAATGAGACCAGCCGCTCGACGCCCCGAGCGCAACCGCGGGGCCTATCGCCAAACCTGGCCAGATTGCATCTATCGACCGGGCAGGCGGCGATAAGGTTCACCCGCTGCCGGTGTCTTGGTCGGGCCGTTGGCGGGCTGATCGGGGTGCCTCATGGCGCCCCGGTCCGCGACGGTTTCCTAAACTTTAGCCATTGTTCGGCGAAGGCGGGCGTCGGTGAGAACGAATGGGTTCAGGGGCTGGTCGGGCCGGGCGCTGGCTCGGGCAATAGGCGGTCCGGGTCGTGCGCCTGCCGAGCTTGCGGGCGGGCCGCGGGCCGGGGCGAACGCACCAGTGGCCAGAACAGTTCCTGCTGCCAGCTGATGGGGCGCAGGTCCTCGATGCCGTAGGCCGTCGGTCGGCGGCGGGTGATTTTCGCGGTGCCGAACAGCACGTCCCAGAAGAACAGCAGGTTGCCGAAATTGCCCTTGTAGTGGGTCACCCCGTCATGGGCGTTCAGGCCGTGGTGCGCGGAGTGGGTGGCAGGGGTCGAGATCAGGCGTTCCAGCAGCCACATCAGCGGCCGCAGGGCGCGAATGCGGTAGAGCCGGTCGTCCCAGGCAACGCTGCTGTGGGCGGCGAAGATCACCGTCATCTTGACGATCAGGTAGCCGTAGTAGACCGGCGCCAGGCCCAGGTAGATCAGGACGCCGGAGAACCAGATGCCCGGCATCAGCAGGTAGTAGAAGCTGTTGTTGCGGTAGACGATACGGATGCTCATGTACGGCGCCGAATGGTGCGCGCGGTGCAGGGCATAGAGGAACGGCAGGCGGTGGGTCAGGCGATGCCACCAGTACTGGGTCATGTCGTCGAATAGCAAGAACAGCGCCGCGCCCGCCACCCAGTGCAGCTCGCCCAGGCTGTTCTTCAACGAAGGCGTCAGGCGGTCGAGCAGCAAGGTGCAGAGGAACATCACCAGGGGAAAGGTCACCCCCAGCAGCAGCGACGAGCCGATGATTTCGATCAGCCCGTCGCGGCGCTGGCCCCGGGGTTGGCGAAAGCTGGCACAGGCGATTTCCAGCAGGATGAAACCGAGAAATATCCCGGCCACGACCAGGATGGGATTGTTGGCGAGCAGGGTTGTATTCATGGCAATCTCGAGTCAGGCCCGACAAAGGCATTGGCCAGACCATAAGAAACCATGAGCCGCCCCGACCCTATGCGCGAACTGGACAAAAACACTGGCGAAGAGGCCAATCCGTCGCTACGCCGTTTTCACCGGGGCCAACTCGGCCGGGTGCTGGAGCGGGTCCTGCAGAAGCAGAGCCGCGACGACCGTCAGGATTACAACCTGCTGGAGCTGGAACAGCTGTGGCGACTGGCGGCGCAGCGCGATCCGGCCATCGGCCTGCACCTGTTCGCCGAGTTCACCCCGCAGGACCTGCACGTCCTGGCCTATATCTGCCTGTACTGCGCGGACGTGCGTGGCGCCATCCAGTGCTGGGCCGACTACGCCGGGCTGGCCTCGGACATGGACAGCCTCAGGCTGGTCGGCGACGGCGATCTGCTTGGCGTCGAACTGCATATCGACGCCCCCGTCCGGCTGACCCGCTACGTGGTGGAGCATTACGGCGTCATGGCCCTGACCCAGATGCGCCAGGGCACCGGGCAGACGGTGCGGCCAGTGCGCGCCTGCTTCAGCCATCCGCGACCGGCCTACCACAGCGAATACCGCCCGTGGTTCGGCGACCACCTCGAATTCGATTGCCCGCGCAATTGCCTGTACTACGACCCGGCCACCCTGCGCCTGCCGCTGCTGACCCGTCACGCCGGCATGGAGGAATTGTTGCGCAGCGAGTTGGACCGCCGCCTGGCCCAACGCCTGCAACTGAGCGGCTGGAGCGGCAAGGTGGCGGCCAGCATGCGCGACAGTCTGGCGCGGGGCGTGGTGCCGAGCCTGGAGAACCAGGCCGAGGCGCTGTACCAGAGCCCGCGCACCCTGCGCCGGCGCCTGGAAGAGCAGGGCCTGACCTTTCGCCAGTTGCTCGATCAGGTCCGCGCCGAGCTGGAGCAGCAACTGGAGTTTCTCGGCGAGAGCCGGGCCCAGGTGGCGAGCCAGTTGGGGTATGGCGATCTCGCCGCGTACCTGCATGCGCGCAAACGTTGGCAGCGGCCGTGAGCCCCATGGCGCCGGGTTCCCAAGGGGAATCCAGCGCAAGCGGGCCAGGGCGGATCAGGCCGGCGCGACGGGGCGCCGGGCGCTGCGCTCGACCATGGCGACCAGGGTTTCGAACAATTCATCGCGGGCCTGCTCAGGGCTGATTTCGCCCGTGGCCGCGGCATTGGACAAGGCTTCGGCCGCCCCCAGCATCGCCCGCAATCCGGCCGCCGCGATGATTCTCGGCGCCGCGAAGGGGGCGAGGGCGTTGCGGCATTTGTCGAGGAAGAGCCGTTCGTATTCCTCTTTGATCTTCGCCAGTTCCGGCGAGCTGGTCAGGGCGGCGATCACCCCCGGGATCTCGCGGCCCTGGGTCAGCACGCAGTCGACATAAGCCGTGGCGATGACCGCCGCGCGGCTGGCCAGGGTCGCTTCGCTGCGTTCCAGGGCGGCGTCCAGCAACTGCGTCTGGCGCGCGTCGAAGTCCTGGTACAACGCCGCCAGCAGCCCGGCGCGGGTGACGAAATGGTCATAGACCACCGGCTTGGTCACCCCGGCCTGCTCGGCGAGTCGACCCAGGGTCAGGGCCTCGGTGCCTTCCGCGCCGATCAGTTGCCAGGCCACTTCCAGCAGTTGTTGCAGACGCTCTTCCCGGGACAGGCGCCGGCGCGGGGGGGAGGCCTCGGATGGGTTGCTTGACATGCTTATATACCAAAAGTAACTTACTGTTCGTAACTTACTAAAAGTATATCGGGCCCGGTTGCGGCCCTCAATCCATGTGCCGGAGGTTTTGCCATGCATGCGCTGATCGTTGTCGCCCACCATGATCCCCGTTCCCTCAGCCACAGCCTGGCGAAGCAAGTCGCCGAGGGGCTGGGGCCGTCCCATACGTTCGAGATCGCCGATCTGTTCGCCGAGGCGTTCGACCCCTGTTTCAACGCCGCCGATCACGCCGTCCATCGCCGGCAAGTGCCGCCCCCGGCCGACGTGCTGGCCGAGCAGGCGCGCATCGATCGCGCCGATGCGCTGGTGCTGGTCTATCCGGTGTACTGGTGGTCGTTCCCGGCGCTGCTCAAGGGCTGGATCGACCGGGTGTTCGCCAACGGCTGGGCCTTCGACTTCAACCTTGAAGCCAACCGCATGGAGAAGCAGCTCGGGCGCCTGCGGGTGCATCTGCTTGGGGTTGCCGGGGCCGATGCCGGCACCTACGAGCGTCACGGTTATGCGGCGGCGATGAAAACCCAGATCGACCACGGGATCTTCGACTATTGCGGCGCGCGGGTGCTGAGCTCGTCGCTGTTGCCGGACGCGGAAAGCCAGGACCCGGAACCGCACCTGCGCACGGCCCGGGCGCTCGGCCGCGATCTGTTCACCTGCCCGGGAGCCATCGAGGCGGCCCAGCCTGCTAGCGACCGGCAGGCGGCGCCTGTTGCGTGAGGATCGCCCGGGCCAGGTCTTCGTCGCTGGCATTGAGGCCGGGGTTTTCCTGGCGAATTCTCTGCAGCAGCGACTCCAGGTAGACGCCACGGATGGCGCCACCGCTGGCGATGAAGCTGGAGGCGTCGTCGCGGGCGGGAATCACCCTTTTGTCATCCTTGAAGGTGGAGTACAGCGAGGCGGAAATCCCCGCCGAGGTGGCGACGTCACCCGCATCGATACGGGCCAGGGCCGAGCCGGCGGGCAGGCAGAGCAGCAATGAGGAAACGAGTAATAGACGGCGCATGGGGGGCGTCCTCCGGCAGCGTGAAGCACAAAGGAAATACCACATAGTTCTAGATGCACGGCGCTGCCTGGGAGTTCCCCGGCAGTTCGGCGCCGCAGATGGCTAGCCTCGACTGGCGTTGCGTATCGGCTCCCCCGGCATTGCGCCGGGGGGGGGCTGTTTATCGGGCGATCAGCTCACCACCCGGTAGCACGGCACATAGGCCGCGCCGCCCGGCAGTTTCATCCGGTGCTGGTGGACGAAGGCTTTGAGCAACTGATCCAGCGGCTGCATGATTTTCGCGTCGCCGTGGATTTCGTACGGGCCGTTTTTCTCGATCAGGCGGATGCCCTTGTCCTTGACGTTGCCGGCGACGATGCCGGAGAAGGCGCGCCGCAGGTTGGCCGCCAGCTCATGGGGCGGCAGCCCGTGGTTCAGCTGCAGGCTGGCCATGTTGGCGTGGGTCGGGTCGAACGGACGCTGGAAGCCTTCGTCGATTTTCAGCAGCCAGTTGAAGTGGAAGGCGTCGTTGCGTTCGCGGCGGAACTGCTTGACCTCCTTGAGCCCCTGGGTCATCTGCCGGGCGACTTCGGCCGGGTTGTCGATGATGATCTGGTAGAGGCTGTGGGCGGTCTCGCCCAGGGTCGCGCCGACGAAGGCGTGCAGCTGTTCCAGGTAGGGCGCGGCGCTTTTCGGCCCGGTGAGGATCACCGGGAACGGCAGGTCGCGGTTGTCCGGGTGCATGAGGATGCCCAGCAGGTACAGGAACTCCTCGGCGGTGCCGGCGCCGCCCGGGAAGATGATGATGCCGTGGCCGACGCGGACGAAGGCTTCCAGGCGTTTCTCGATGTCCGGCAGGATCACCAGTTCGTTGACGATCGGGTTCGGCGCCTCGGCGGCGATGATCCCCGGTTCGGTCAGGCCCAGGTAACGGCTGCCGCTCATGCGCTGCTTGGCATGGGCGATGGTCGCGCCTTTCATCGGGCCTTTCATCACGCCCGGGCCGCAACCGGTGCAGACGTCCAGCTTGCGCAGGCCCAGCTCGTGGCCGACCTTCTTGGTGTACTGGTATTCCTCGGTGCTGATGGAGTGGCCGCCCCAGCACACCACCATCTTCGGTTCCACGCCCGGGCGCAGGGTGCGAGCGTTGCGCAGCAGGTGGAAAACGTAGTCGGTGATGCCCTGGGAGCTTTCCAGGTCGATGCGCTGGCTGGCCAACTCGCTTTCGGTGTAGACGATGTCGCGCAGGGCGCTGAACAGCATTTCCCGGGTGCTGGCGATCATTTCGCCGTCGACGAAGGCATCGGCCGGGGCGTTCAGCAGCTCCAGGCGCACGCCGCGGTCCTGCTGGTGGATGCGGACTTCGAAATCCTTGTAGGCGTCGAGGATGGTCTTGGCGTTATCGACGTGGGCGCCGGTGTTGAGGATGGCCAGGGCGCACTGGCGGAACAGGGTGTAGATGCTGCCGGAACCGGCTTCGCTGAGTTGCTGTACTTCGCGTTGGGACAAAGTCTCCAGGCTGCCTTTGGGGCTGACCGAAGCATTGATGACTTGTCTTGGCTGCATTCTGGATTCCTTGAAAGCGGGACCACCGGCCCATGCGGGCCCATGGCGTGAGAATAGTGGGCGGCGTTACGGGATGCCGGGAAAAACATTCTCCTAGGCTTCGTGGCGTAAAGGCAAATGGGGCCGCCGGAAAGCAGCGTGCGTGCACGTGGTTACAGGCTCGCGACGGCTGGTCCGAAGCCAGGGCGGCCGGCGTTGCCCTTGACTATGCTCAGCCCAGTTACCCACAGGGCGGCGCCAGGCGGACCTGGCCAGCAGCATCGAATGGAGGCAATCATGAATCTTCCTGCGCAGGATCGTCTTATCGAGGTGCCGGCGGATCAGTCTTGTGTCCCCAGCGAGTTCGAGATCGAGGCCGGGCATCGCTACCGCTTCCTGGTGGACGGCTTCTGGGCCGATGCCAGCGATCCGCCGACCGGGCCCGAGGGCGTGGCGCACCCGGGCGGGATCCGCGAGGGGCTCGGTTGGGCCAGGCGTCTGCCCGAGGCGGACTGGATGGCGCTGCTGGTGCGCACTGAAGGCCCGGCGGGCACGTCGCCCTGGCGCCTGCTCGGGAGGGGCGGCCAGGTCTGGTCGGACCTGCCGCCGGGGCGCCTGCAGTTCTGCGCCAACGACGTGCCCGGTTTCTACCACAACAACTCGGGAAAGATGGAGGTCAGGGTGATCGATGTCGGTCAGGGTTAGCGGCGGGCGGGCACCTCGGCAGGCCGAGTGAATTTATCCGTCCGGCGTCGCTCATAACTGCAAATGGCGCCTCGGCGCCGGTCTTTCATGTTGCCAGGGAGTGTCATCGCCATGAGCCTCACCTTGTCCGGGAACCCCGGCCTGCCTTGCCGCCTGATTCTGGTGGTGGAGGACGAACCGACGATCCGCGAATTTCTCTGCGAGATCCTGCAGGACGAGGGTTTCGCCACCCAGGCCCTGCCCACGGCGGATGAGGCGCTGGTGTTCCTCGACCGCCATCCGGAGCAGGTGCGCCTGCTGCTGACCGATATCACCATGCCTGGCACCTTGAACGGCGCGGGCCTGGCCAACCGGGTGCGCGAGCGCTGGCCGGGCATGCCGGTGCTGGTGATGTCGGGGTATGAGACGCCGCAGAGTTCCGGCATCCGCTATCCGGTGTCGTTCATCCGCAAGCCCTGGACCATCGGGCAGCTCCTCGACAGCGTCGACGATGCGTTGAACGGGTAAGGGGAGGGGGCGGCCGCGGTGAGGCCGGTGGCTTTCGACCACCTTGGACGCGAGGTCCTCGGTGATCGCAAGTGGGGAGGTTGAGCTAGCGGCTCACTCCTTGACGCTCATGAACTCTTTGGCCCAGACGATGTAGTCCTCGGGCTGGGTGTAGGTGTGGGCCAGCTCGGTGGCGCTGAGGTCCGAGGCCTGGGTGAAGATCTGCCGCTGTTCGCGCAGGCAGTCGTAGGTGGCCTTGATCGCCGCGAAGTACGCCGCGTGGCCGTCGACGATGATCTTCGCGCCCAGCTGGGCCAGCCGCGCGTCGTCGCGCAGTGCCGGGTTGCCGTAGGTCACCAGCATCAGCGGCACGGTCAGGTGCTCGGAAATCTGCTCCAGTTGCTCGAAATCCTTGACCCCGACCATGCAGATGGCGTCGGCGCCGGCGCGCTCGTACTGCTGGGTGCGGCTGATGATTTCCTGGATCGGCAGGATCGCCGCATTGGTCCGGGCGATGATCGCCAGTTCCGGGTCGACCCGGGCCTCCAGCGCCGCGCGGATCTTGCCCACGCCTTCGGCGACCGTGATCAGGTCGGTGGACTTGCGCCCGAACTGGGCCGGCAGCAGGGTGTCTTCGATGGTCAGGGCGGCGACGCCGGCGCGCTCCAGCTCGACCACGGTGCGCATCACGTTGAGGGCGTTGCCATAGCCGTGGTCGGCGTCGGCGATCACCGGCAGCTGGGCGACGCGGCCGATGCGCGTGGCCTGCTCGGCGAACTCGCTCAGGGTGATCAGGGCGAAGTCAGGCGCGGCCAGCACCTGCAGCGAGGCGACGGAGCCGCCGAGAATGCCCACTTCGAACCCCAGGTCGGCGGCGATCCGCGCCGACATCGGGTCGAAGACGGAGGCGGTGTGAAAGCAGGAGTCTGAAGCGATCAATTCGCGGAAACTACGGCGTAAATCTTGATGAGACAGCCTGGACATACGAACTCCCGGAAGGAGGTAAAAGAGATGCCGACGATAGCGTCGAGTCAAAAATGCGATCGGTCGTCCAGCGAACCTGTATAGGAAGTTCGCTGCGAGAACCTGGGCAGATGAAGATGAAGCAAGCAGGTATGAAACGGCGGGTGACGCCGCACCGGGTCGAAAAGCCAGGCGGGCGGTCTTCTTATGGCCGGGATGAAGGCTACCACGCCGCCGCGGCGAAAATGATGACGAATTCGTATGGCGCCATGCCAGAACGGCATAGGCCATGCCGGTTGGCATGGGCGCCGGCGCCGGTCGATCATGCCGAACAGTGTGGTTCGCTCCTGGTCGGCCATCAGGCTGGCGGTCATCGCTGGTACCAGAATCGGGCTGGCCAGGCGCTGGTCGCGCCGCCACGGAGCCGGGGAACGGCTCGATTAAATGTCAGAATTTGAGTCCGGCTCTGGACCTTTTGCCCTGATGCGCAATCATTAGTGCGTGAATACCCAAAGGAGAGACGCATGTTCATTCGGTCATTGACCCTCGCAACGTTGCTCGCAGTCGCCGGCCCCGCATTGGCGGCCGACAACGAAGGCCCTCTGGCTCAGGATCAAGGCAAGGCGCGCCCGCTGATCGTCATCGCTCCCAGCACCGTGGACCCGACGCTGGTGGCATTGAAGAAGTCCCTCGACGAGCCGGCCAACCGCCAGGCTTTTACCGAACGCAACATGGTGCTCTACACGGTGATCAACACCATCGGTCAACGTGACGGCAAGGACCTGGACCCCCAATCGACCATGGCCCTGATCCGTAGCCTGAAACTCGGCGCCGGGGCGCAGACCAAGGTGATCCTGGTGGGCAAGGACGGCGAGAAGAAGCTCGAGCATTCCGGGGCCATCGAGCTCAAGGAAGTCTTTGGCGCCATCGACCAGCTGCCGGCCGCGGAAAAGGAAGCCGCCGTGCCGACGCCTGCACCGGTCGCGGAAGTCAAGGCGGCCCATGCCGGCAAGGCCGCCAAAGCGGGCAAGCCCGCCGCGCCACCAAAGCCGCTGGACGACTGACCCTCCCAGGCATCGCGAGCAACCCCGCCCTCGGCAGGAGTTGCCGGTCGAGGCTCGATTGCTCGCGATCGCGTTTTACCGACCTGGCCTGATGGCCAGGCATCCCCTCACGACACCGCCAGCACGCCTGCAGCATTCGCCCCAGCGGCCGCCTTTGCCTCATTGGCCGCGGCGCCTTGCAGCGTCCGGCAGACCCCGCGAACGATCATCTCCACCTCGCGTTCGTCGATGATCAGCGGCGGCAGCAGGCGGATGGTGGTGCCCCGGGTGACGTTGATCAGCAGCCCGTGATCCCGCGCCGCCGCCAGGGCCAGTTCGCGCTGCGGGGCTTTCAGCTCGATGCCGATCATCAGCCCCAGGCCACGCACTTGCAGGACTTGCGGGTGATCGGCCAACTCCACTTTCAGGCGTTGCAGCAGCTGTTCGCCCTGGCGCCTGGCGTTGGCCAGCAGGTCCTGTTCCTCGATGATTTCCAGCACGGTACAGGCCACCCGGCAGGCCAGCGGGTTGCCGCCGAAGGTGCTGCCGTGGCTGCCCGGGGTGAACAGTTGCGCGGCCTGGCCCCGGGCCAGGCAGGCACCGATGGGGATGCCGTTGCCCAGGCCCTTGGCCAGGGTCATCACGTCCGGGACCACGCCTTCGTGCTGGCAGGCGAACCACTGGCCGGTGCGGCCGATGCCGGTCTGGATCTCGTCGAGCATCAGCAGCCAGTTGCGCCGGCTGCACAGGTCGCGCACGGCCTTCAGGTAGCCGGGCGGGGCCACGCGGATACCGCTTTCCCCCTGGATCGGCTCCATCAGCACCGCGGCGATACGTGGGCCGTGGGTTTGCGCGGCCCGCTCCAGGGCGGCCAGGTCGCCGAAGGGCAGCTTGAGGAAATCACCCGGCAGTGCACCGAGGCCCAGGCGTACCGCCGGCCCGTCGCTGGCCGCCAGGGTGCCCAGGGTCCGGCCGTGGAACGCGTTGTCCATGACCAGCACCAGCGGTTGCTCGATGCCTTTGTGCCAGCCGTGCAGCCGGGCCAGCTTCAACGCGGTCTCGTTGGCTTCGGCGCCGGAGTTGTTGAAGAACGCCCGCTCCATGCCGGCCAGGCGAGTCAGCCGCTGCGCCAGTTGCTGTTGCCAGTCGATGCCGTAGAGATTGGAGGTGTGCAGCAGCAGGCCGGCCTGTTCGCGGATCACGCTGACCAGCCGCGGATGGGAGTGACCGAGGCCGGTCACCGCCACGCCGGCCACCGCATCCAGGTATTCGCGGCCGGCCTGGTCCCAGAGGCGGGTGCCCAGGCCGCGGGTGAAGCTCAGCGGCAGGGGTTGATAGGTACTCATCAGGCAGGCGGCGGTCATGGCGGGTAACTCCATCCAGGGGGTGTGCTGGCAGTATCGTTAGCCACCCGAGCTAGATAAACTCGTCAATTCTTTAATCATCTTCAAGTCAGGGTTGATAATGGATCTATTCCAGGCGATGTCGGTGTACGTGAAGGTGGTGGAGGCAGGGAACATGACCGCCGCCGCCCGGGAGTGCGGCCTGTCCACCACCATGGTCGGCAATCACCTGCGGGCCCTGGAGCAGCGCCTGGGGGTCAGCCTGCTTAACCGAACTACAAGACGCCAGCACCTGACCGAGTTCGGCGCCGAGTATTACCAGCGCTGCCTGGCGGTGCTGGGGCTGGTGGCGGATTCCGAGCGCATGGCCGAACAGGTCCAGGGCGAGCCGTCCGGCACCCTGCGCATCACCGCGCCGCTGACCTTCGGCACCGAGCGCCTGGCGCCGGCCCTGAGCGAGTTCCGGCAGCGTTGCCCCCAGGTCAAGGTGGAACTGACGCTGGCCAACCAGCGCTTCGACCTGATCGATGGAGCCTTCGATGTGGCCTTTCGCCTGGGCAACCTGGACAGCCCGTCGCTGATCGCCCGGCCCCTGGAGGACTACACCCTGACCATCTGCGCCGCGCCCGAATACCTGGAGCGCTACGGCACGCCGCGGGTGCCGGAGGACCTGCAGCACCACAACTGCCTGGCGTTCGCCTATCCGGCCGGTGACGAATGGAGCTCCACCGCCACCCAGTGGCCCTTGCACGGGCCTGAGGGCGATGTGCTGATTCCGGTGTCCGGCTCGCTGCTGACCAACACCTCGTCCGGCCTGCACCGTGCGGCGCGGGGCGGCCTGGGGGTGGTGATGATGCCCGACGCCCTGGTGGAGGAGGACCTGCAGCAAGGCCGGCTGGTGCCTTTGCTGCAGGACTATCAGTTGCCTTGGCGGGCGATGCACCTGCTCTACGCCCAGGACCGCTACCGCCTGCCCAAGCTGCACAGTTTCGTCGAGTTCGCCCTGGAAAAATGGGGGCGGACGGCCTAGGCCGACTCGCTGGCCAGCAGCATCATCGCCGCCGACAGGGTATGGCCGTCAGTGATTTTTCCGGCGGCAATCATTGCCAGCAATTCCTGGCGACTGACCCACAACAGCTTGTCCACTTCGCCATCGGTGGCAGCGGCCTGCTGCTCGGCGATCTGCACCTGACACACCGCCACCGCACTGGCGATCAGCGAGGTGTTGCTGTGCAGCAGCCCCAGTTCGCGCACGGCCGAGGCCTGCCAGCCGGTTTCCTCCAGCAGTTCGCGGGCGGCAGCGTCAGCGGCGCTTTCCCCGGTATCGATGGCTCCTCGGGGAAACTCGATGGACTGGCTTCCTATGGCCCGACGCTTGAGGTCAACCAGCATCAGCCGGCCATCGGCCAGGGTCGGTATGGCCACCACGCCGTTCACCGCCTGGGCTTCCTTGATGATGAAGTAACCCTGCTCGCGGACCACTTTGAAGTAGGGGGTTTCCAGCAGGCACTGGCTGTTGGCGACAGAACTCATGAATGGCATCACTCCAGAAAACAACGATCGAACAGGTACAGCTCGGCGGGCTTGAGGTTTTCCACTGTGGCCTGGGGCCGACCGCCGTCGCCGCTTTTCTTGCGCCCGGTTTCTTGCAGGTAACCGGCTTCGTTCATCTTCAGCAGGCGCTGGCGGATGCTGGTCTTGAGCACCGGCCGGCGCAGCACCAGGGAGAAGATGTTCACCGCCTCGGGGGCGCTGAACTCCTTGCCGAGAAACATCAGCGGCAGGCTGCTGTACAGGGACTTGGAAAACAGCCGCTCGTGCGCCTGGGCCACCAGGCTGTTGTGGTCGAAGGGCAGTTTGAAAGCCCCGCTGGCCACCTCGCCGAGGGCAAAGAAACCCTGCTTCGGGCCCGGCTCCAGCGGCTCGCTGGCGATCCCCAGGTAAAAGGTCGAGGACGACCAGCAGCGGGGGTCGCGAAAGGCATCGCCCACCGTGCCCACCTGTTCCAGCCAGGCCAGGGGCATGTCCACCTTGCTCGAGCGCCGCAGGCGTTCCACCGCATCGTTCAGGCTGCGGTCCTCGACGTCGCCGTTGACCACGATGCCCGGCAGCGCCCAGTGCCCGGCGAACGGATCGCTGTCCCGTTGGTGGAGGAGGATTTCCAGCTCGAGGCGTTCGCGGTTGTAGCGCAGCAGGCACAGGTCGATGGTGTGCAAGTAGGCGCAGGGGAGGGTGGGGCGGTCGTGCATGTCAACTTCCGTGGGCGGCGTAGAGGCCGTAGTTTAGCGGATTCATCCCCGGTGCCAGCCATTGGCTGGGAGGCGTTTCGCCCCGGGCCAGGCATTGGCGCAACACCGTGCTGCGGACCCCCGGCTGCTCCTCGATACGCAGGATGGAAAAGCGTTGCAGCAGTTCCTCGCCACGATGGAAGCCGGGCAGCTGGCGCGCCACGTCTTCACCCACCACCAGGGCAATGCGCTTGCCGTCCAGAGCCAGGTCGTCCGCCAGCCGCTGCAGCAGGGTGTAGCTGTAGACCGGGCCGGGATCGGCCAGGGCCAGCAGTTGCTCCACCCGGCTCACCGCCAGTTCGGCGGGGCTCTCCGGTTGCAGGTGCTCGGTGATGGCCCGCAACCAGTTCACCCGTTGCTCGAAGTCGGCCATGCGCTTGCCATCCGGGTGACGAAAGCTGGGCACCACCAGCACCCGTCGGGCGTGGCGGGCGGCTTCGAGCATCACCCGGGCATGCCCGGCGTGGGGCGGGTTGAAGGCGCCGCCGTAGAGAGCCAGTTCAAACATCTGTTTCTCCTGTTTTGGTACATGACGTGTACCTTATCATTGCTTTCGTTTGCAGGGAATCGCCTCGGTTTCATTTGGTAAGTTGTATGGCTGTCCTGGTGCATCAACGAATGGCTTGCAATGAAAGTACATGACATGTACTTTATGTCTCATGCAGAGGAGAGACCCAGCATGAACAGCCAACCGATGAAGACCGCTTCTTTCGATGTCGATGCGCAAAAGAGCTTCACCCCGCTGTGCCCGGACGAGTTGCCCGTGGCCGAAGGCGACCGCATCGGCGGCGAGCTGAATTTCATGGCGACCCTGGCCAGCCTGCGCATCGGCAGCAAGGACGCCCACAGTCCCCAGGCCCCCTGGGTGGTGGCCGGGCACGGGCAGATGCTCCAGCCCACCGGCCTGGAGCACGCCGACCTGACCTGGGTCAGCCACTGCGTACCGGGCACCGCGGGCTTCACCCTGCTGGATGAGTTGCCCGTCCCCTATGACTACGACTACTTCGTGTGGAAGGGCGTGGAGCCGGACCTGCACCCCTACGGCGCCTGTTACCACGACCTGCACGGCAAGTTGTCCACCGGGGTCATCGAGTACCTGGAACGCCAGGGTGTGGAACGGGTGATAGTCGGCGGCCTGGCCCTGGACTTCTGCGTCAAGACCACTGCCCTGCAACTGGCCGCCGCCGGTTTCAAGGTGATCGTCCACCTGCCGGCATGCCGCGCCATCAGTACCGAGGGCGCCGACCGGGCGATCCACGACATGCAGCAAGCGGGCATCGCGGTGGCCGCGACCCGCGAAGCAACCGCCAGACTGGCCAGCGTTTGAGGAGGCACCATGGAAAGTGCATTTGACCGCAGCAACGGCGTGATCCAGAGCCTGCTGGACACCGATTACTACACCTTCACCATGATGCAGGCGGTGCTGCACCAGCACCCCAATGTCGAGGTCGAGTACCAGTTCATCGTCCGTTCCAGGGAGTCCCTGGTGCACCTGATTCCGCAGATCCGCCAGGAGCTGGAGAAGCTCGCCGGCCTGCAGATGCGTGAAGGCGAACAGCGCTTTTTGTTCAACAAGCGTTTTCGCGAGTACCTGACCCCGGACTTCGAACAGTTCCTCGGCCTGTTCCGCTTCAACCTGCGCTACATCCATGTGGCCGCCATCGATGGCCAGCTGAGCATCCGCGTCCGTGGGCCGATGCTGCACTGCATCATGTTCGAGCAGCCGGTGCTGGCCATGGTCAGCGAGTTGCGCAACCGCGAGCGCTATCCGGAGGTGGAGCTTGCGGACGTCAGCCGCCGTTTGTACCAGAAGTTCGAATGGCTGGAGAAAAACGCCAGCCGCGAAGAGCTCGCCGACTTCCGTGTCTCGGACTTCTCCACTCGCCGGCGCCTGTCGTTCAAGGCCCAGCGCGAAGTGGTGAAAATCATGAGCAGCGATTTCCCCGGGGTCTTCGTCGGCACCAGCAACGCACACCTGGCCTACGAGTTCGACCTGCCGCTGATCGGCACCATGGCCCACCAATGGCTGATGGTGCACCAGCAACTGGGGCGGTTGCGCGAGAGCCAGAACGCCGCCCTGGAAAACTGGGTGCGCGAATACCGCGGTCGCCTGGGCATCGCCCTGACCGACTGCATCAGCACCGATTTTTTCCTCAAGGATTTCGACCTGTATTTCGCCAAGCTCTACGACGGCCTGCGCCAGGATTCCGGGGACCCGATCCTTTGGGCCGACAAAGTCCTGGCCCGCTACCGCGAGCTGGGCATCGACCCGCGGAGCAAGGACCTGATGTTCTCCGACGGCCTGAACTTCGAGAAATGCCTGCCGATCCTGCGCCACGTGCGTGGCCAGGCTCGGTTCGGTTTCGGCATGGGCACCAGCCTGGCCTGCGACGTCGAGGGCGTCGAGCCGCTGAGCATCGTGATGAAGCTGGTACGGGTCCATGGCGAACCGGTGGTGAAGTTCTCCGATGACCCGATCAAGAACGTCTGCGAAGACCCGTCGTTCCTCAGATACGCGGCGCAAGTGTTCAACGTCGACCTTGCCCGCTCGCCCCTGGAGGCCTGATATGAGTAGCCAGACCCAAGAACGCATTGCCCGGGAACTGGGCATCGACCGGCACCTGCTGCGCGGTGGCGAGGCCGGCGAGATCGCCCGGCGCGTGGATTTCATCCAGCAGGTGCTGCGCGAGTCCGGCTGCCGGACCCTGGTGCTGGGCATCAGTGGCGGCGTCGATTCCCTGACCGCCGGCCGCCTGTGCCAGCTGGCGGTGGAGCAACTGCGCGAAGCAGGGCACGACGCGCGCTTTATCGCCATGCGCTTGCCTTACCGCAGCCAGGCCGACGAAAGCGATGCCCAGGCGTCCCTGGACTTCATCCGCCCGGACAGCATCAGCACCTGCAACATTGCCGACGCCGTCGACGGCCTGATGGGCCAGATTCGGATCGAAGGGTTGCAGCCTTCGGCGGCGCTCACGGACTTCGCCAAGGGCAACGTCAAGGCGCGGACGCGGATGCTGGCCCAGTACGCGGTGGCCAATTTCAGCGACGGCCTGGTGGTGGGCACCGACCATGGCGCCGAGGCGCTGATGGGTTTTTTCACCAAATTCGGCGATGGCGCCTGCGACCTGGCCCCGCTGTCGGGGCTGACCAAGACCCAGGTACGCCTGCTGGCCGATGCGCTGGATGCCCCCCAGCACCTGGTGCACAAGGCGCCCACGGCGGACCTTGAAGAATTGGCGCCGGGCAAGCTGGACGAAACCGCTTATGGCTGCAGCTACGCCGAGATCGATGCCTACCTGATGGGAGAACCGGTGCCCGATGCCGTGCGCCAGTTGATCGAAACCGCCTACCGGCGCACCGCCCACAAACGCGCTTTGCCGCGTACTCCCGCCTGATCTCCCTGTCGCTGCAGGAGCCGGACTGCCAGCGAAGAGGCCTGCAAGGCTGTCCTTCGCCGGCCAATGGAGGGGTATCAATCCGGCCATTTCTCCAGTGCCGCTCGACACTCTTCGGTCAGCTCGGCCATATGTTCCCGTACTTCTGGCCAACCCAGCAGCTCCATCGCCTCAAGGGCACCCAGGCGCAGCGGCGCCCATTGCGGGTGTTCGAAGCCATTGTCTTCGAGGGTCAGTCCATAGGCCTCTGGACTCAGGGCTTCACAGGCGCTCAACAGGGTTTGCAGTCGCTGGTGCAAATGCGGCGCCAGGTGCGCAGGGAAACGCTGTACAAAGTGCGCGAGATAATCGAGATGGTCGGACCACAGGTTGCATTCGGCGCAGCAGCCGACTTCGATTCGCTGCCGGCCTGCATCCAGGGCCAGGAATTCCAGGGCTGGGCCCAGTTCGCCGACCAGGATGATTTTTCGGTACTCGTCCTGGCCATACCAGGTCCAGATTCTCGACCCGATGGTGGGTGTCTCGTCGATGCCCGTTTGCACCATTTTCCTTCTCCTTCATGCCACCAGTGCGGCTGTCCGCTTATGAAGTCGTGCAGCCGTTGCCATAGGCTACAGCATGGTTTCGGGCTCGTCCGGCTAACTGCTGGTCAACATTGTCCACTTCGCACAATGCGACGCGTGATGACTTGGGGGACGGTGGATGCCCCGGTGGAAGAAGAGCTGCAACAGGGGGCTAGTTTCTGTGCCGCGGGAATACCGGTTGCTATGGCGGGCGATGCACCTGCTCTATGCCCAGGGTCGATACCGCCTGCCCAAGTTGCATAGTCCTGTCGAACTCGCCAGCGGTTCCAGCCTAGAACAGATTCCCTGGGGTATGTCGGGTTGGGGCGTGTGGGGCGATTCTGTAGGCGCCAGGCTTGCCAGCAATGGCGGTAGTGACGGCGCCATCGCGAGCAATCGAGCGTCGACCGGCTGCTCCTACAGGTAGAGGCGTATCAGGCCTGCACCGGCGTGCACAGCTCTACCAGCAGGCCGTCGGGGCAGCGCACATAGGACACCGTCTGCCCCCAGGGTTTTTCGCTGGGCGCGCCGAGTTCGCTGGCGCCAGCGTCCAGGGCCCGTCGATGGGCGGCGTGCACGTCTGCGCAGACCAGGCCGATTTCCATGCCCAGCGGCTTGGCCGAGCCATGGGCCTCGATGTGGCCACCCTTGAAGTTCATCTCGGCCAGTTCATGGGCGGCGAAGGCGAGGGCGGTGGCGCCGGTTTCCAGTTCGCCGTAGGTGCCGGACTCGTGGAGGAAGCGGGTGGGCAGGCCGAAGGCGCGGTCGAAGAACGCCAGGGAGGCGCCGACATCGGGGACGTAGCAAATGGTGTAGGCGAATTTCATGTTTGAGCGGTCCTTGTTCGTTGACGACGGCGGATTCTGTCACACCCGCCGCGCTACTCGCTGCCCCGGCACCAGCCCGGGCGCGCGTCCTGGTAGGCGTGATGGGTTGGCTTGAGCGTTTCCGGACCGTTGTCGTCGAAGCAGCCCAGCAGCAGGGCGACGGTCGGTTCATCGTCGATCGCGCCCAATGAACTGCCGCAACGGGGGCAGAACGCGCGGCTGGAGTATGCCGAGGAACGGAACGTCGCCGGTGTGCCGCTCCAGGTGACCCGCTCTCGGGGAAATTCGACCCAGGTCGCGGTGAGCGCACCGGTGTGCCGCTGGCACAGCTTGCATGAGCAACTGTGGGGATTCTGCGCCGGCCCCAGGGCCGCGAAACGGACCTGCCCGCACAGGCAGCCGCCGTTGTGGATCAATGGATTCATGGCCTGCTCCTCGAGCGTTCAGGGTGCCGGGCAAGGGTAGAACCAAATCTCATGGGCCCATGGGGTTTAATGGTTACAGGCTGCTACGGGACCGGTGATGGCGGTCGTGAGGACGCCATCGCGAGCCAGCCGGGAACCGATGCTTCAGCGCAGCTTTTCCAGCATCTGGTAGTACCACATGCCCGCCGCCAGCATCGGGTTGCCCAACTGGTCGCCGAAGGGCACGCGGATGTGTCGGCAGGCGGCGAAGGTGTCGTAGTCACCCAGGTGGCCGGTGATGGCCTGGGCCATGATCTCGCCCATGATGTGGCTGGTGGCGATGCCGTGCCCGGAGTAGCCCTGGCAGTACCAGACGTTGTCCGAAAGCTTGCCCAGTTGCGGGATGCGGTTGATCACGATGCCCATGGCGCAGCTCCACTGGAAGTCGATGGCCACGCCCTTGAGGGCCGGGAAGGTGCGTTCGATGCACGGGCGCAGTTCACCGGCGATGTCCCGCGAGTCCTTGCCGCTGTAGTTGGCGCCGCCGCCGAACAGCAGGCGGCCGTCGGCGGTCAGGCGGTAGTAGTCGAGCACGAAGCGGCAGTCGTAGACCGCCAGGTCCTGGGGGTTGAGGCGCCGGGCCAGCTCGCCCAGGGGCGCGGTGGTGACGATGCCGCCCATGGCCGGGAAGATCTTGCCCTTGAGCTGCCTGGGCTCCAGCTTGTGGTACACGTCGCCGGCCAGCAGCACCTGCTTGGCATCGATGCGGCCCTGGGCGGTGATCACCGCCGGGCGCTCGCCGTGGACGATCCGCAGCACTTCGCTGTGCTCGAAGATCAGCGCGCCCAGGCTTTCGGCAGCGCGGGCCTCGCCGATGCACAGGTTCAGCGGGTGCAGGTGCAGATTGCGGGTGTTCTTGATCGCACCGTGGTACAGCGGGCTGTCCAGGACGTCGCGCAGCTGTTGCCGGTCCAGCAGGCTGACGTCGTCGCCCATGCCGCGGCGCACGGCCTCTTCATGGTCGGCGCGCAGCCCGGCGAGGTGGCTGGGCTTGTAGGCGGCATGCAGATGGCCGTGCTTGAGGTCGCAGGCGATGGCGTACTTGTCCACCCGCTGCTGGATGATCCGGTGCCCGCGCCAGCGCAGTTGCCAGATGAAATCGTCGACCTCGTCCCCCAGGCTGCGGCGCATCTGCTTGCGCATGGCTTCATCGCCGGACAGGCTGCCGGTGACCTGGCCGCCGTTGCGCCCGGTGGCGCCCCAGCCGATTTTGTGGCTTTCGACGATGGCCACTTTCAGGCCACGTTCGGCCAGTTCCACGGCGCTGGCGACGCCGGTGAAACCGCCGCCAATGATCACCACGTCCACGCTGACCTGGCCTTGCAGGGGCGGGTAGGCGGTTTCGTGGTTGAGGGTGGCGCTGTAATAGGAAGGGCAGCGCTCGGCTGCCGGTGATACCGGGTGGAATGCGGCTGTCATGGGCTGTTCTCGAATGCTTGGATGGGGCAGGCCGGCACCCTGATGCCGGCCTGCGCGTCACGCCTGGGTCAGGTACCAGCGCCAGTCCTGCTCGCCGACTTCGGCCATGAACTGGCGGTACTCGGCGCGCTTGACTGCCAGGTAGACCCCGAGGAAGTCGCTGCCCAGGGCGTCGCGGGCCCAGACGGAATTTTCCAGGGCGGTGAGGGCGGTCAGCCAATCGGTGGGCAGCCGTTCGTTGGCTTGGGCGTAGCCGTTGCCTTGCACCGGGTCGCCCGGGTCGAGCTGTTCGCGCACACCGCGCAGGATGCCGGCGAGAATCGCCGCGGCGGCCAGGTAGGGGTTGGCGTCGGCGCCGCAGATGCGGTGTTCGATATGCCGGCTGTTGGCCGGGCCGCCCGGCACCCGCAGGCTCACGGTGCGGTTGTCGACGCCCCAGGTCGGCGCCAGCGGCGCGTAGCTGTTGGCCTGGAAGCGCCGGTAGGAGTTGGCGTTGGGGCAGAACAGCAGCAGCGAGTCGAGCAGGGAGGCGAGCATGCCGCCCACGGCCTGGCGCAGCAACGGGGTGCCGGCCGGGTCCTCGGCGGCGAACAGGTTGCGGCCCCCGGCATCGGCGAGGCTCACGTGCATGTGCATGCCGGTGCCCGCCAGATCGTCGAAGGGCTTGGCCATGAAGGTGGCTTGCATCCCATGCTGGTGCGCCACCGCCTTGACCAGGCGTTTGTAGCGCACCGCCTGGTCCATGGCCTCCAGCGCATCGCCGTGTTCCAGGGTGATTTCCACCTGGCCCGGGGCGTATTCGGAGATTGCCGTGCGCGCCGGAATGCCTTGCAGTTTGCAGGCGGCATAGAGGTCGGCGAGGAAGGGTTCGATCTGCTCCAGCTCGCGCAGGCCATAGACCTGGGTCTGCCGTGGCCGGCCGCCGTCGGCGTCCAGGGCCGGTTGCGGGCGGCCGTTGCCGTCGCGCTTGGCGTCCAGCAGGTAGAACTCCAGTTCGCAGGCCATCACCGGGTGATAACCCTCGGCCTTGAGCTGCTCGATGACCTTGATCAACAGGTGGCGCGGGTCGGCGATGCTGGCGGGCAGGCCTTGCTGCGGGTGCATGCTGACCTGCACCGCGGCGGTGGGGATCTGCCGCCACGGCAGGCGTACCAGGCTGCCGGCCAGGGGGTAGGCGCGGCAGTCGATATCGCCGACGTCCCAGACCAGCCCGGAATTTTCCACGTCGTCGCCGCTGAGGGTCAGGCCGAGGATGGTGCTGGGCAGCGGCCGGCCGCTTTCGTACACCGCCAAGAGTTCCTCGCGGTGCAACAGCTTGCCGCGGGGCACGCCGTTGGCGTCGAGGATGAACAGCTCGATCATGTCGATATCGGGGTTGGCGGCCAGGAAGCTACGGGCCTCGTCAAGGGCTGCAAAATTCATGGTGCTCTCGCTTGCGCCCTGGGGGCGCGCAGGTTCGGTTCATGCAACGGCGCCGGTGGGGCCCGGTTGCAATGGCAGAAATCGAGTCTGGAAGCTGGACGCGCATGAGTGCGCGTTCAGGCAAGCGAGAGATCCGGAGGGCGCGAGGAATGACGCAGGCGGGAGCGGCACAGGGCCATGGGCAGGTTGACCAGCAGTTTCATCGCCGGTCCTCGAGGTGGCCGGGGAGGTGGCCGTGACGCGGCTGCTTCTGCATGCCCATGGCGCTACCGCTGCACGGGGCAGAGGGGCGAATCGGGCAGGGAGGGCAGGAGCGCGAAGCGTTCATCGGCCGGCGGGTCTCGTCAAGAATTCACGGACATATCGTGCAACTGAGGTTCACCGTTTTACCGGGACTGGTCCTCGCTGCCAAGGGGAGTGTCACAAAATAATTAACGCCATGCCCCGGCAGCACGACGCCAAAGCCTTCAGTAAACCCAGGGCACCAGGCGCCAGGTGTAGGCGCAGTAAGTGTCGTATTGCTTGCCGAACTGTTTGTGCAGCAGCGCCTCTTCGGCATGGATACGGGCGATCAGCGGGATCAGCATCAGCGCAGTCAGCAGCAGGCCGACTCCGGAGCGAAAGGCCAGGGACCAGCCGACGCAGTTGATCAGCAGCCCCAGGTAGCTCGGGTTGCGCAGAGTGCCGTAGATACCGGTGGTCACCAGTCGGTGGCCGGGCTGGATCGCCACCAGGCCGCTGAAGCGCTTGCCCAGCACGAACACCGGCCACAGCCGCAGGATGCCGCCGAGGATGAAAAACACCACTCCCAGCCAGCGCACGTCGGCATCGCCAACGGTCCAGACATGCAGGCGATCGGTGTAGGCGGGGAGAAACGCCAGTAACAGCCCGAGGATGCCGAAGGCGACGAGCACCCAGCGATTGCCGCGGTCTTCCTGTTCGCCGGGGCTCATGTTGCCTTTGCTGAACAGCGCCACGCCGGTCATGATCAGGGTGGACAGGGCGATGACCCACAGCGCCGGATGGGAGAAGAAGGCTATCGGCCCGCCGATGCCGAGGATGGCCAGGCCAAGGTAGGCGAGGGTGGCGCACACGCTGAATACCGCCAGTTGGGGAGAGATACGCATGATGGACCCTCACGAATGCCAGGGGGTATGCCTTCAGTGTAGGACCATCGCCGGGACATCCCGCGGCACCGCGTCGCCTGCATCGCCGGTAATCCTGGCTCCTACCGAAACGAGGTGTTCGCGGCTTCTGTAGGAGCGAGGCTTGCCCGCGAGGCGGTGTATCTGACACACCACCTTGCTTGGATCCCCTACGGATGCACAGGCGGTTTCTCCGCCAGTTGGGCGACCAGGAACTCGATGAAGGCCCGGGTCTTTTGCGGCACGCGCCGGGCGGACGGGTAGACCGCGTGGATGCTGATCGGCGGCGCCTGCCATTCGCACAGCACCGGCACCAGGCGCCCCGCGGCCAGGGCGTCGGCAACGATGAAATCCGGCAGCAGGGCGATGCCCATCCCGGCTTCGGCGGCCTGGGCCAGCAGGTCGCCGTTGTTGGCGTGCAGCGGGCCGGTGACGTGGACGCGCTGGGTGTCCTTGCCGTTGCTCAGTTGCAGGCTGACCCCGCTTTGCAGGTAGCCGTAGTTCAGGCACTGGTGGGCAGTCAGGTCGCGGGGCGTGCGCGGGGTGCCGGCGCGCTTCAGGTACTCCGGCGAGGCCACCATGATCCGCGGCGCCGGGGCCAGCAGCCGGGCCACCAGCGAGGAGTCGGCCAGGCTGGCGATGCGGATGGTCACGTCGAAACCGCCGCGCACCGGGTCCACCTGCTGGTCGCTGAGCACCAGTTGCAACTCGATGTTCGGGTGCTGTTCGTGGAACAGCGGCACCAGCGGCCCGAGGCGGCGCAAGCCGAAGGACATTGGCGCGTTGACCCGCAGCACCCCGCGCAATTCGCCGATGCCGTCCCGGGCCCGTTGTTCGGCCTCGTCCACCGCGGCCAGCACTTCCCGCGCCGACTCGTAGTACTCGGCGCCGGCTTCGGTCAGGTGCAGGCTGCGGGTGGTGCGTTGCAGCAACTGCACGCCGATGTCTTCTTCCAGGGCCTGGATCTGTTTGCTGACTTTCGAGCGCGGTACGTCCATGGCCCGGGCCGCGGCGGCGAAGCCGTTGGCATCCACCGTGACGACAAAGGCGCGCATGCATTCGAGGCGGTCCATGATTGTCCCTTATTTGGAATCAATGATTCTCGATTTTAGGGAATTGTCCCTTATCGGGCTAGCCCCTAAATTAGCCACCAAGCCGGCAGCAAAGCCTCCCGAAGCGGGACCCGCGCCGAGCCCCGGGCGTTACAGAGCAACGCTCGAACCCACCCAGCAGTCGACAACAAAAGGAACGCGCCATGTCTATCCGTGAATTGCTCAACCCGAACAACTCCGCCCTGATCCTGATCGACCATCAGCCGCAGATGTCCTTCGGCGTGCAGTCGATCGACCGCCAGACCCTGAAGAACAACACCGTGGGCCTGGCCAAGTCAGCGAAGATCTTCAACGTGCCGACCATTTTCACTTCGGTGGAGACCGAAAGCTTCAGCGGCTACATCTGGCCGGAACTGCTCGCCGTGTTCCCCGACCATCAGCCGATCGAGCGCACCTCGATGAACTCCTGGGAAGACAAGAAGCTGGTGGACGCAGTGAAGGCCACCGGTCGCAAGAAGCTGATCATGGCCGCCCTGTGGACCGAGGTCTGCCTGACCTTCCCGGCCCTGGAAGCCCTGGCCGAAGGCTACGAGGTGTACATCGTCACCGACGCCTCCGGCGGCACCACCCAGGAAGCCCACGACATGTCGGTGCAGCGCATGATCCAGGCCGGCGCGGTGCCTGTGACCTGGCAGCAAGTACTGCTCGAATTCCAGCGTGACTGGGCTCACAAGGAGACTTACGACGCAGTGATGGACCTGGTGCGCGAGCACAGCGGCGCCTACGGCATGGGCGTGGACTACGCCTACACCATGGTGCACAAGGCGCCGCAGCGTCAGGTCAAGTAAGCGACGGTCGGCGGGCGCTCCTCCAGGGCGCCCGCTAGACTTTTCCCTCTCTCTGCGGCGTGGAGGCAGAGCATGAATCTCGAACTTTCCGATGGCGTGGTCACCCTGCTGGTGCGCCACCGCATCAAGGCGGGGCAGGAGCAGGCGTACGAAGCCTGGTTGCGCCGGACCGTCGGCACCGCCCGCGGCTACCCGGGGCACCTGGGGATCGATGTGGTGCGCGGGCACAGCGGCGGTCTCGCGCTGTTCACCAGCGTGCTGCGGTTTGCCAGCACCGAGCAGTTGCAGCACTGGCTCGACTCCGCCGACCGCCGCGACCTGGTGGCCGAAGCCCAGCCCATGCTGGCCGACGGCGACCGGACCGAAATCAACGCCGACCGCGAATTCTGGTTCACCCCCACCGAAGCCGGCGCCCCCGCACAGCCACCGCGCTGGAAGCAGGCCTGCGTGACCTTCCTGGTGATCCTGCCCCTGAGCCTGCTGGTGCCGGCCCTGTGGCAACCGCTGTTCGCCCGGCTGCCCTGGTTCGGCGGTTACCTGCAGGCCAACGTGCTGATCACCCTGAGCATCGTGCTGTTGGTGGTCTATGTCTTCATGCCGCGGGCGACCCGCTTGTTCAGTCGCTGGCTGCAACCGCGCAACCCTGTCTGAGCGCCCTAAACGGGGGCTACTTTTTCCGACGCTAAGGAGCACTGTCATGAGCAATGCCATTGCTGATCTGATCCTGCACAACGGCCGTCTGCATACGGTCGACCGGGCCCGGCCGAGCGCCAGCGCGGTCGCCATCAAGGACGGCAAATTCATCGCTGTGGGCACCGATGCCGAGGCCATGGCCCTGCGCGGCAGCGCCACCCAGGTCATCGACCTCAAGGGCCGCACGGTGATCCCCGGCCTCAACGACTCGCACCTGCACCTGATCCGCGGCGGCCTGAACTACAACCTGGAGCTGCGCTGGGAGGGCGTGCCGTCCCTGGCCGACGCCCTGCGCATGCTCAAGGACCAGGCCGAACGCACCCCAGCGCCGCAGTGGGTGCGGGTGGTGGGCGGCTGGAACGAATTCCAGTTCGCCGAAAAACGCATGCTGACCATCGAGGAACTCAACCAGGCGGCACCGGACACCCCGGTGTTCGTCCTGCACCTGTACGACCGCGCCTTGCTCAACCGCGCGGCGCTGCGGGTGGTGGGCTACGACCGCAATACGCCGAACCCGCCGGGCGGCGAGATCGTCCGCGATGCCAAGGGCGAACCCACCGGCATGCTGGTGGCCCGACCGAACGCGATGATCCTGTATGCGACCCTGGCCAAAGGGCCGAAATTGCCCCTGGAATACCAGGTCAACTCGACCCGGCAGTTCATGCGTGAACTCAATCGCCTCGGCGTCACCAGTGCCATCGATGCCGGTGGCGGTTTCCAGAACTACCCGGACGACTATGAGGTCATCAACGAGCTAGCGGCCCAGCAGCAACTGACCGTACGCATCGCCTACAACCTGTTCACCCAGAAACCCAAGGAAGAGCTGGCGGACTTCAAGAACTGGACCGGCAAGGTGACCTACGGCCAGGGCGACGATTTCCTGCGGCACAACGGCGCCGGGGAAATGCTGGTGTTCTCGGCGGCGGACTTCGAGGACTTCCTCGAGCCGCGCCCGGACCTGCCGCAGACCATGGAGCAGGAACTGGAACCGGTGGTGCGCCACCTGGTGGAGCAGCGCTGGCCGTTCCGCCTGCATGCCACCTACGACGAGTCGATCTCGCGCATGCTCGATGTGTTCGAGAA
>NZ_JBNNVU010000011.1:0-106309 GCF_050280705.1 Pseudomonas sp. NPDC089530
GTTCTGAGGTAGTGCAGAAACTAGTGCAAAAAAACTAGTGCAAAACCTCTGACGCCGCTGATCCAATACCATTTGCCAGGCCAGGGGGCACCTGTTTCGGCGCCCTCTGCGAAATCCCGGCCGGCTACAAGCAGCCAGTGCTGGTGTCCGGCACCGACGGCGTGGGCACCAAGCTGCGCCTGGCGCTGAACCTGAACAAACACGACAGCATCGGCCAGGACCTGGTCGCCATGTGCGTGAACGACCTGGTGGTCTGCGGTGCCGAGCCGCTGTTCTTCCTCGACTACTACGCCACCGGTAAACTGAATGTCGACGTCGCCGCCACCGTGGTCACCGGCATCGGTGCCGGTTGCGAACTGGCCGGCTGCTCCCTGGTCGGCGGTGAAACCGCTGAAATGCCAGGCATGTACGAAGGCGAAGACTACGACCTGGCCGGCTTCTGCGTCGGCGTGGTGGAAAAGGCCGACATCATCGACGGCTCCAAGGTTGCCACCGGCGACGCCCTGCTCGCCCTGCCATCGTCCGGCCCGCACTCCAACGGCTACTCGCTGATCCGCAAGATCATCGAAGTCTCCGGCGCCGACATCGAAAGCGTCCAGCTCGACGGCAAGCCGCTGACCGAACTGCTGATGGCGCCGACCCGCATCTACGTCAAGCCACTGCTCAAGCTGATCAAGGACACTGGCGCGGTCAAGGCCATGGCCCACATCACCGGTGGCGGCCTGCTGGACAACATCCCGCGCGTACTGCCAAAAGGCGCCCAGGCCGTGGTCGACGTGGCCAGCTGGCAGCGTCCGGCGGTGTTCGACTGGCTGCAAGAGAAAGGCAACGTCGAAGAACACGAAATGCACCGTGTGCTGAACTGCGGCGTGGGCATGGTGATCTGCGTGGCCCAGGAGCACGTCGAAGCGGCCCTGAACGTCCTGCGCGAAGCCGGCGAGCAGCCTTGGGTCATCGGTCAGATCGCTAGCGCCGCCGAAGGCGCCGCCCAGGTCGAGCTGAAAAACCTCAAGGCACATTGATGCAAACGCCGATGCCAGCAACCTGTGATGTCGTGGTGCTGTTGTCCGGTACCGGCAGCAACTTGCAGGCCCTGATCGACAGTACGCGGGCCGACGCCAGCCCGGCACGCATCCGCGCGGTGATTTCCAACCGCGCCGATGCCTACGGCCTGCAACGGGCCCAGGACGCGGGTATCGATACCCGCGTCCTCGATCACAAGGCGTTCGAAGGCCGCGAGGCCTTCGATACCGCCCTGATCGAACTGATTGACGCCTTCCAGCCCAAACTCGTGGTGCTTGCCGGATTCATGCGCATTCTCAGCGCGGACTTCGTGCGTCACTATCAGGGGCGCCTGCTCAATATCCATCCTTCGCTGCTGCCCAAATACAAAGGGTTACACACTCATCAGCGAGCGCTGGAGGCCGGAGACACTGAGCATGGCTGTAGCGTGCACTTCGTGACGGAGGAACTCGATGGCGGACCACTGGTCGTACAGGCAGTGATCCCGGTAGAGTTGCACGACTCGCCGCAAAGCCTGGCGCAGCGGGTCCATGTCCAGGAACACCGGATTTATCCGATGGCCGTACACTGGTTTGCCGAAGGTCGACTCACACTCGGCGAACAGGGTGCTTTACTGGATGGTCAGCTACTGCCTGCCAGCGGCCACTTGATTCGTAATTAGGAGATTTTATGCGTCGCGCCCTGCTCTTCGCTTGTGCTCTGCTCGCCCTGCCCTTCGCGCAGGCAACGGACCTTCAACCCTTCTCCGCCAGCTATACCGCCGACTGGAAACAGCTGCCAATGAGCGGTACTGCCGAACGCAGCCTGGAGAAGAGTGCCAATGGCACCTGGAAGCTGAGCTTCAAGGCTTCCATGATGATCGCCAGCCTGACCGAAGAAAGCACCCTGACGTTCGACAAGGACACCCTGCTGCCGCAGTCCTATCACTTCGAGCGCGGCGGCCTTGGCAAAGCCAAGAAGGCCGACCTGGACTTCGACTGGAACGCCAAGATGGTCACCGGCACCGATCGCGGTGATGCGGTCAAGATCCCGCTCAATCGCGGCATGGTCGACAAATCCACCTATCAGCTCGCCCTGCAGCACGATGTCGCCGCCGGCAAGAAAAGCATGAGCTATCAGGTTGTCGACGATGGCGAGGTCGATACCTACGACTTCCGCGTCCTGGGCTCGGAAAAAGTCGATACCAAGGCCGGCCAGATCGATGCGATCAAGGTCGAGCGCGTGCGCGACCCGACACAAAGCAAGCGTATTACCGTCATGTGGTTCGCCAAGGACTGGGATTACCTGCTGGTGCGCCTGCAACAGGTCGAGACCGACGGCAAGGAGTACAACATCATGCTCCTGAACGGCACCGTCAACGGTAAGACGGTCAAAGGCAGCTAAGCCGCACGCCCCTGAAAAAGCCCCGCCAATGCGGGGCTTTTTTTCGCCTGATGATTGTGTTCCGCCGCTCTGGCAGGGCCTTTTCCACAAGCCAGGATGCCCAGCCCAACATGAAACTTTTGTCATGAAATACCGACCGCTGCGACCGGATGCCGCAGTTTCCGCGGCCTGCGGGACTGTTCCAGATTCTGCAAAGGATTATTGCAATTGCCGGTAATTTACTTAGCCAGCTAACAAAATATATAACGGAGTCCTGCACACGCCTTGCTGCAGATCAATAGAGATTGGAGCTAGCAGATGACTGTAAAAGTAACTGAACGCGACGATTCACACATGTCCCATGAAGGCGTAGCCGCGGGTATCCGGATCTGGGACGTGCATCAACAAGACATGCTGGTGGGCATGTTCCACTCCGAGAGCGATGCCCATAATTACAAGGCCGAACTGGAGAAGCTGGAGCTGAATCGCTCTATGCAGGGCTCCTGATTTCGAGCAACGACTGCCGCACCTGCCGCCACGCATCGGCAGGTGCTTCAGAAACAACAAACCCCGCTCGAGGCGGGGTTTGTTGTCTTGGCGGGCTTACCACATCAGATCGTCAGGAATCTGATAGGCCGCGTATGGATCGTCCTCGTCCGGTGCCTCGGTCGGCGTGTTGAGCTGAACGATGCGCCGTGGATCGCGCTCCTGGATCTTCAGCGCCGCCTCACGCGGGATGACTTCATAGCCGCCGGCATGGTGCACGATGGCCAGCGAGCCGCTGCTCAGCTTGTTGCGCATCAGGGTGTTCACCGACAGGCGCTTGACCTTCTTGTCGTCGACGAAGTTGTAGTAGTCCTCGGTGGTCAGCTTCGGCAGGCGGGACACTTCGATCAGTTGCTTGATCTGCGCGGCACGGGCCTTCTGCTCGGCCTTTTCCTGCTGCTGGCGGTTGAGCTCCTGGTCGCGCTTGACCTTCTCGGCCTGCGCCTCCTGGGCCAGGCGCGCCTGGGTATCGTCGGCCTCGACCTGGCCTTTATGGACCAGGCGTTGCTGCTTCTGTTTCTCTTTGCTGACCTGCTTGGCCTGCTTTTGGTTGACCAGCCCTGCTTTGAGCAACTGGTCGCGAAGGGAAAGGCTCATTGGTGCTTACTCACTTAGGCAACAGCCTCAGCCACAGCTGGGCAAATTCTTTTCCTGACGTTTGGCTTCGCCCCACAAGGCGTCCAACTCTTCGAGGGTGCAATCTTCCATGGGACGGAGGGTGTCGCGCAATGCCTGCTCGATAAATCGGAAGCGCCGCTCGAACTTGGCATTGGCGCCGCGCAAGCCGGCTTCCGGGTCGACCTTGAGGTGCCGGGCCAGGTTGACCACGGCAAACAGCAGGTCGCCCACCTCGTCGGCGATTGCTTCCGGGTCGTTCTCGGACATGGCCTCGAGCACTTCATCGAGCTCCTCACGGATCTTGTCCACCACCGGCAAGGCATCCGGCCAGTCGAAACCGACCTGGGCCGCGCGCTTTTGCAACTTGGCCGAGCGGGACAGGGCCGGCAACGCTGTGGGCACGTCGTCGAGCAAGGACAGCTGCAAAGGCTCCACAGCCTTCTCGGCCCGCTCCTCAGCCTTGATCTCTTCCCAGCGCTGCTTGACCTGCTCTTCGTCCAGCCGTGGAGTATCCAGCGGCGCGTACAGGTCCCCGGTAGGGAATACATGGGGATGACGACGGATCAGCTTGCGGGTGATGCTGTCGACCACGCCGTCGAATTCGAAACGCCCCTCCTCCCGCGCCAGCTGGCTGTAATACACCACCTGGAACAGCAGGTCGCCCAGCTCGCCCTGCAAGTGATCGAAGTCGCCCCGCTCGATGGCGTCGGCCACCTCGTAGGCTTCTTCCAGGGTGTGGGGAACGATACTGGCGTAGGTCTGCTTGATGTCCCAGGGGCAACCGTACTGCGGGTCACGCAGGCGGGCCATCAGGTGCAACAGGTCTTCAAGGCTGTACATCAATTCATCCATTTCATGCAGGACTCTGTAGCCGCTGCCGCAGGCTGCGATCGACCTCGAAGAGGGCATGCCCTTGAGGTCGGGAAGGCCCTTCGGGCCTTATCGCAGCCTGCAGCAGCGGCTACACGGGTCACAGGGTACGGTTACGGCGGGTCTCGATGATGTTCGGCAACTGGGAAATACGCCCCAGCAACCGTCCCAGCGCGTCCAGCCCCGGAATCTCGATGGTCAGGGACATCAGCGCCGTGTTGTCCTCCTTGTTCGAGCGGGTGTTGACCGCCAGCACGTTGATCCGCTCGTTGAGCAACACCTGGGACACGTCACGCAGCAGGCCGGAACGGTCGTAGGCGCGAATGATGATGTCCACCGGGTAGGTCTGCACCGGCACCGGCCCCCAGCTGACCTGAATGATCCGCTCCGGCTCGCGGCCGGCCAGTTGCAACACCGAAGCACAGTCCTGGCGGTGAATGCTCACCCCACGACCCTGGGTGATGTAACCGACGATCGCATCCCCCGGCAGCGGCTGGCAGCAGCCGGCCATCTGGGTCAGCAGGTTGCCCACGCCCTGGATCTGAATGTCGCCGCGCTTGCCCGGCTTGTAGCCGGTGGCCTTGCGCGGGATCAGTTCCAGCTGTTCGTTGCCGCGCTCCGGCTCCACCAGTTGCTGCGCCAGGTTGACCAGTTGCGCCAGGCGCAGGTCGCCCGCGCCCAGGGCGGCGAACATGTCCTCGGCGGTTTTCATGTTGGCCTTGTCGGCCAGCTTCTCGAAATCCACCTGCGGCAGGTCGAGGCGGTTGAGCTCGCGCTCGAGCAGGGTCTTGCCCGCCGCCACGTTCTGATCCCGCGCCTGCAGCTTGAACCAGTGGACGATCTTCGCCCGCGCCCGCGAGGTGGTGACGTAACCCAGGTTCGGGTTCAGCCAGTCGCGGCTCGGGGTGCCGTGCTTGCTGGTGATGATCTCCACCTGCTCGCCGGTCTGCAGGCTGTAGTTGAGCGGCACGATGCGCCCGTTGATCTTCGCGCCACGGCAGTTGTGACCGATCTCGGTGTGCACGCGGTAGGCGAAGTCCAGCGGGGTCGCGCCTTTCGGCAAGTCGATGGCGTGGCCGTCGGGGGTGAAGATGTAGACCCGGTCCGGCTCGATATCCACCCGCAGTTGCTCGGCCAGGCCACCGATATCCCCCAGCTCCTCATGCCACTCGAGCACCTGCCGCAGCCAGGAAATTTTCTCTTCGTAGTGGTTGGAACCGGATTTGACGTCGGTACCCTTGTAGCGCCAGTGCGCGCAAACCCCCAGTTCGGCCTCTTCGTGCATCGCGTGGGTACGGATCTGCACTTCCAGCACCTTGCCTTCTGGGCCGATGACCGCCGTGTGCAACGAGCGATAACCGTTCTCCTTGGGGTTGGCGATGTAGTCGTCGAATTCTTTCGGGATGTGCCGCCACAGCGTGTGGACGATGCCCAGCGCGGTGTAGCAGTCGCGCATTTCCGGCACCAGCACGCGCACCGCGCGCACGTCGTAGATCTGGCTGAACTCCAGGCCCTTGCGCTGCATTTTGCGCCAGATCGAATAGATGTGTTTGGCCCGGCCGCTGATGTCGGCATCGACGCCGGTGGCCTGCAGTTCGTTCTGCAACTGGTTCATCACGTCGCTGATGAAGCGCTCGCGATCCAGACGCCGCTCATGCAGCAACTTGGCGATCTGCTTGTACTGCTCAGGCTCCAGGTAGCGGAAGGACAGGTCCTCCAGTTCCCACTTGATATGGCCGATACCGAGGCGATGGGCCAGCGGTGCATAGATGTCGAAGACTTCCCGGGCGACCCGGTGGCGCTTCTCGTCGTCGGCGGTCTTCACCGCGCGGATCGCGCAGGTCCGCTCGGCCAGCTTGATCAGCGCCACGCGCACGTCATCGACCATCGCCACCAGCATCTTGCGCAGGTTTTCCACCTGGGCCTGGGTGCCGAGTACGAGGGATTGGCGGGGGCTGAGGCTGGCGCTGATCGCCGCCATGCGCTGCACGCCATCGATCAGCTTGGCCACCACCGGGCCGAAGCGCTGGCTGACCGTCGGCAGCGGGACCTGGCCTTCGCGTACGCAGCGGTACAGCACCGCAGCCACCAGCGAATCCTGGTCCAGCTTGAGGTCGGCGAGGATCTCGGCGATCTCCAGGCCCGTGCTGAAACTCGACGAGTCGTCGGCGCCGAGATTCTTCGCCGCAATGTATTGCTGTTCTGCCTCACGAGCGAACTCGCAGGCTTCTTTCAAGGCTTCACGGTCCAGTGCCATATCGACGCTGACCGCATGATCGAGCCACGCCTCGAGATTGATACTGCCGTCGGTGTTGATCGGCTGGTGCGCTCTCACCTGTACCATCTTGCTTTACCTTCCCTACGACGCACCTTCAATGCGTCAAATCGCTGGCCTTCACTGCCAGTATTTCCTCGCTGGGCCGGCGAGTGCTACCTGACGGGCCAACGGACTGGACGAACCATCCTAGCTCGCTTCAAATAACGCCATGGCCTCGACATGTGCCGTCTGAGGAAACATATCGAGGATCCCGGCACGTTTTAACCGGTAGCCCTGCTTGACCAGTTCGACTGTGTCCCGTGCCAGCGTGGCAGGGTTGCATGACACATAAACCAGACGTTTCGCGCCCAGGCTCGCAAGCTTGCGGACCACCTCGAAAGCACCGTCCCGAGGTGGGTCCAAGAGTACCGCAGAAAAGCCTTCGCGGGCCCATTCGGCAGCGCCCAGGGGCTGCGATAAATCGGCCTGAAAAAACCGGGTGTTATGCAAATTGTTGCTAGCAGCATTCTCCGCGGCACGGGCGACCATGGTCGCCACCCCTTCGACCGCCACCACCTCCCGAACGTTCTGCGCCAGCGGCAAGGCAAAGTTGCCCAGGCCGCAAAACAGGTCCAGCACGCGCTCGTCGGCCTGCGGCGCCAACCATTCCAGGGCCTGGGCCACCATCGCTTCGTTGACCCCGGCATTGACCTGGACAAAGTCTCCCGGCCGATAGGCCAGCTGCAGGTTCCAGGGCTCCAGACGATAGCCCAGGGCCTGCTCCGGATCCACCGGCTGCGGCTCGCCTTCGCCATGCAGCCACAGCTGGGCCTCATGGAACGTACAGAATGCCTGGAGAATCTCCAGGTCGGCCGCGGACAACGGCGCCATGTGGCGCAACAGCACGGCAATCGCCGAGCCGTAGAACAATTCCACATGCCCCAGCGCCTGGGGTTTGCTCAAGCGCTGCAGCATGGCCGGCAAGCGGCTCATGATCGGTTGCAAGGGTTGTACCAGCACTGGGCACTCGTCGATGGCGACTATGTCCTGGCTGCCCGCCGCACGAAAACCCACTTCGAGTTTTTTCGCCTTGGCGTCCCAGCGAACCGCAACCCGCGCCCGACGCCGGTAACCGAATTCCGGACCGCTCAAGGGGGCAGCCCACTCCTGCGGCTCGACCCCCGCGACCCGCGACAACTGCTCGGCGAGCATGCGCTGTTTCAGGGCAAGCTGTTCGTCATGGGGCAGATGCTGCACGCTGCAGCCGCCGCAACGGCCGGCATGGGCGCAAGGCGCCGGCCGACGCAGTTCGCTGGCGCCGAATACACGCTCGGTACGGGCCTCCACCACTTTACCGTGGGCACCCAGCACCCGGGCCTCGACCTCTTCGCCCGCCAGCGCGCCAGCGACAAACCAGGTACGGCCTTCGAGAAACGCGATGCCGCGACCGTCATTGGCCAGGCGTTCGATGGTCAGGCGCTGTTTTTTTCCGACCGGGATCTGCGCGGCCCGGCTCCCGCCCGACGGCTGGAAGCGCAGGCCTTTGACTGACTTAGCCATCAGTTGGGCGCATCGAAAATGCCGGTCGACAGGTAACGGTCGCCACGGTCACAGATGATCGCGACAATGACCGCGTTTTCGACTTCCCGGGACAGGCGCAACATCGCCGCCACCGCGCCGCCCGAGGACACGCCGCAGAAGATGCCTTCCTCCCGGGCCAGGCGCCGGGTCACGTCTTCGGCTTCGCTTTGCGTCATGTCGACGATGCGATCGACGCGGCTGGCCTGGTAGATCTTCGGCAGGTATTCCTGCGGCCAGCGGCGAATGCCGGGGATGGCCGAGCCCTCCATCGGTTGCAGGCCGATGATCTGTACGTTCGGGTTCTGTTCCTTCAGGTACCGCGAGGTACCCATGATGGTGCCGGTGGTGCCCATGGAGCTGACGAAATGGGTGATGGTGCCCGCGGTCTGGCGCCAGATTTCCGGGCCGGTGCCGGTGTAGTGCGCTTCCGGGTTATCCACGTTGCCGAACTGGTCGAGCACCTTGCCGCGACCTTCGGCCTGCATCCGCTCGGCCAGATCGCGCGCGCCTTCCATGCCCTCTTCCTGGGTGACCAGGATCAGCTCGGCGCCATAGGCGGTCATCGCCGCCTTGCGCTCGGCACTGGAGTTGCCGGGCATGATCAGGACCATCTTGTAACCCTTGATCGCCGCCGCCATGGCCAGGGCGATCCCGGTATTGCCCGAGGTCGCTTCGATCAGCGTATCGCCGGGATGGATCTGCCCACGCAACTCGGCGCGCGTGATCATCGACAGCGCCGGGCGGTCCTTGACCGAACCCGCCGGGTTATTGCCTTCGAGCTTGAGCAGCAAGGTATTGCTGGTGGCGCCAGGCAGGCGCTGCAAGCGGACCAGCGGGGTATTGCCGACGCAATCGGCGATGGTGGGGTACTGCAGAGTCATGGGCGTATTCGCAATCCGGACTGCGGGGGGTGCCTATCATACCGGCAAACGTTCGCAGGCCATATCACGCAAAGTGAGGGTCTTATGGCTTAAGGGCATAAGCCAGAAAATCGGCGTCAATCGGCGGTCGGCTCACCCACCACCGCAGCCCGCAGGAGCATGTTCAGACGCAGCCCGCGCCCGGCGTTTTCCGCCCACAGCCGCCCCCCCTGGCGCTGTACCGCGTTGCGCGCGATGCTCAGCCCCAGGCCAAAACCGCCATTGCCCGGGCGCGAGCCGTCGAGCCGGGTAAAAGGGTCGAAGATCCGCCGCAGATCGCTATCGGCCACCCCCGGCCCTTCATCCTCCAACCACAGCAGCCAATGCTCGCCTTGGCGCCGGCCGTCCAACCGCACACGACCACCCACGGGAGAATGACGGATGGCATTGCGCAGGATGTTCTCCAGGGCCTGGGCCAGGGTATCGAGGTTGCCCCGCACCCAGCACGAAGCGTCCAGCGCGCAATGCAGTTGCGCGGCGGACCAGGCGCTTTCAAAGCAGGCGTTTTCCGTGAGCATTTCCCACAGGGCCTGGACCTGGATGTCTTCCTCGGCCAGCGGCGCCCGTTCGGTGTCGAGCCAGGCCAGTTGCAGGGTGTCGTCCACCAGCCGCTGCATGCCATCGACCTCCCGCGCCAACCGTTCGCGCAGGGCCGGCAGGCTCTGCTCGCCGTCACAGGCCACCCGCAGGCGACTCAAGGGCGTACGCAATTCATGGGAAAGATCGCGCAGCAATTGCTGCTGCAAAGCCACGGTGCCCTGCAGGCGTTCGGACATCTGGTCGAAGGCCCGCCCCAGTTCGCCCAGCTCGTCCTGGCGGCTGGTGGTCTGGCTCGACAGCCGCGCATTCAACTGATCGGCACGCCAGGCGTTGGCTTGCTCGCGCAACTGGTTCAGCGGCACCACCAGCAAGCGATACAGCCCGACGCACAGCAACAGGGTGAACAGGCCGGGAATCACCCCGTTGGTGAGCACCCGCCAGAACACCCGGTAGCGCCCGGGCATGAAGCGCTGGGGCAGTTCGATCACCAGGCTGCCGGCCGACGGGTCGCCGGGAAACGGAATCTTCAGCCAGGGCAAGCCGCGGGCATGCCGGCTGACCGGCCAATCCAGGCCGCGCAGGAAGGTCAGGCGCTGGCTCTCGGCTTCGCTCAGCGGGTAGCTGCTCAGGGATTGCAGGTCGCGGCCGATGACGCCGATCCAATGCTGCTCGCGCCCGGCCATGGCCTGCAGCCAGGCATCGACCCCGGAGTTCTGCCCCTGGTTCCAGGCCTGCTCGGCTTCGGCGGCGTAGCCGGTCAGCGTGCCGCGGGCCTCATCGGACAGGAACAGGTTCTGCTGTTCCATGTAGCGGCCCCAGGACCAGCTCAGCCAGATCATCAGCAGGCAGAAGGCAACCAGCAGACAGGCAAGTTTCCAGAACAGCGAATGCCGGCCGGGCAGCTCAGGCCATTTCATCGACGGCACTCAGCACATAACCCTTGCCCCAGACCGTACGCACTTCCCGCGCGACATAACCGACGGCCTTGAGCTTGCGACGGATCTGGCTGATGTGCATGTCCAGGCTGCGGTCATGGGGGGCGTAACCGCGCTGCAGCACATGCTGATAAAGGAAGGGTTTGCTCAGGACCTCGTCGCCGTTGCGATTGAGCGTCTCCAGCAGGCGATACTCGCTACGGGTCAGCCCAGCCCATTGCTGGTCGAACTGGACATCGCACAGCTCGTCGTCGAAACGCAGCCCCTGGGCTTCCTGCCGGAGCGGCGCCGGAGCCGGCCGGCGGTCCAGGGCCACCCGCCGCAGGATGGCTTCGATCCGCACCCGCAGCTCGGCCATGCTGAAGGGCTTGGGCAGATAGTCGTCGGCCCCCAGGCGAAAACCGCTGATGCGATCGGCCTCGGCCCCCAGCGCCGACATCAGCAGCACCGGCGTGGAATGGCTCTGGCGAAAATGCGTGAGCACCGACAGGCCGTCCATGCCCGGCAGCAGGATATCCATCAACACCACATCGAAAGGCTGCTGGCGGGCCAGGGTCAGCCCTTCCTGACCGTTCTGGCACCAGGTGACCGCAAAACCGCAACGCTCCAATTGCTCGTGCACATAGGCGCCGAGCACCAGATCGTCTTCGATGCTCAGGATCCGGGGCTGACCGACAGATATGGGATTCATTAGCTTGCGCAAGTAATTCTCAGTTGAGCGATTATTCAAGATTGTCCGCGCCTGGGCAACCGAAGCCGATCGACAAAAGGCGCGCTAGCCCCCGTCACCGATCCGCGGTTAATTTGCGAAGATTGCCGCCCGGCAAATGGCTACACTGCGCAGGTGTTGCGCACCGGATGTGCGCAGGGTCCATTCAAAACAGCGTGGTAGCAGGAGAGTTGCGTGCTTAAGAAACTGGGGATCAAAGGCCGCGTGCTGTTGCTGACCTTGCTGCCGACCAGCCTGATGGCGTTGGTGCTGGGCGGTTATTTCACCTGGATGCAGCAATCGGATCTGCACACCCAGCTGCTGCAACGGGGCGAAATGATCGCCGAACAACTGGCGCCTTTGGTCGCCCCCGCCCTGGCCCACAAGAACACCACGCTGCTGGAGCGCATCGCCACCCAATCCCTGGAACAGCAGGACGTGCGCGCAGTGACCTTCCTCGCGCCCGACCGCACATCGCTGGCCCATGCCGGGCCGAGCATGCTCAACCAGGCGCCGACCGGCAACGGCAGCCAGATGCTGCAACGCACCGGCAGCGACGCCACCCGTTACCTGCTGCCGGTGTTCGGCCGCCATCGCAACCTTGCCGGCGACCTGATTCCCGACGAGTCCGACCGCCTGCTCGGCTGGGTCGAGCTGGAGCTGTCCCATAACAGCATGCTGTTGCGCGGCTACCGCAGTCTGTTCGCCAGCCTGCTGCTGATCTGCGCCAGGCTGATCGGCACCGGCCTGCTGGCGGTGCGCTTGGGGCGCACCATCAACAACCCGCTGAACCAGATCAAGCAGGCTGTCACCCAACTCAAGGACGGCAACCTGGAAACCCGCCTGCCCCTGCTCGGCAGCCAGGAACTGGACGAACTGGCCTCGGGCATCAATCGCATGGCCGGCACCCTGCAGAATGCCCAGGAAGAACTGCAGCACAGCATCGACCAGGCCACCGAAGACGTCCGGCAAAACCTGGAGACCATCGAGATCCAGAACATCGAGCTGGATCTGGCGCGCAAGGAAGCCCTGGAGGCCAGCCGGATCAAGTCCGAATTCCTGGCCAACATGAGCCATGAAATCCGCACGCCGCTCAATGGCATCCTCGGCTTCACCCACCTGTTGCAGAAAAGCGAGCTGACCCCGCGCCAGCTGGATTACCTGGGCACCATCGAAAAGTCCGCCGACAGCCTGCTGGGGATCATCAACGAGATTCTCGACTTCTCGAAAATCGAAGCCGGCAAGCTGGTACTCGACAGCATTCCGTTCAACCTGCGCGATCTGTTGCAGGACACCCTGACCATCCTCGCCCCGGCCGCCCACGCCAAGCAGTTGGAACTGGTCAGCCTGGTGTACCGCGATACGCCGCTGTCGCTGGTGGGCGACCCGCTGCGGCTCAAGCAGATCCTCACCAACCTGGTGAGCAACGCCATCAAGTTCACCCGCGAAGGCACCATCGTCGCCCGCGCCATGCTCGAAGAAGAGCACGAAGACAGCGTGCAACTGCGCATCAGCATTCAGGACACCGGCATCGGCCTGTCGAGCCAGGATGTGCGCGCCCTGTTCCAGGCATTCAGCCAGGCCGACAACTCGCTGTCGCGGCAACCCGGCGGTACTGGCCTGGGGCTGGTGATTTCCAAGCGCCTGATCGAACAGATGGGCGGCGAAATCGGCGTCGACAGCACCCCGGGCGAAGGTTCGGAGTTCTGGATCAGCCTGCGCCTGCCGAAAACCCGCGACGACGCCGAAGACCTGCCCGCCCCACCGTTGCTCGGGCGGCGGGTCGCGGTCCTGGAGAACCATGAGCTGGCGCGCCAGGCCCTGCAGCATCAGCTCGAGGATTGCGGCCTGGAAGTCACGCCGTTCAATACCCTGGAAGCCCTGACCAACGGGGTGACCGGCGTGCACCAGACCGAACAGGCGATCGACCTGGCGGTCCTCGGCATCACCACCAACGACATGCCGCCCGAACGCCTCAACCAGCACATCTGGGACCTCGAACACCTGGGCTGCAAAGTGCTGGTGCTGTGCCCGACCACCGAGCAGACGGTGTTCCATCTGTCGGTGCCCAATCCCCACAGCCAGTTGCAGGCCAAGCCGGCGTGCACGCGCAAACTGCGGCGGGCATTGGCCGACCTGGTCAATCCCAAGGTGCTGCGCAGCGAGCCGAGCGAACCGATCGCCAGTCGCCCGCCGCGGGTGCTCTGTGTCGATGACAACCCGGCCAACCTGCTGCTGGTGCAGACCCTGCTCGAAGACATGGGCGCCAAGGTGCTCGCGGTCGACAGCGGTTACGCGGCGGTCAAGGCGGTGCAGAACGAACCCTTCGACCTGGTGATGATGGACGTGCAGATGCCCGGCATGGACGGTCGCCAGAGCACCGAGGCGATTCGCCAGTGGGAAAGCGAGCGCAACGGCACGCCACTGCCGGTGATCGCCCTCACTGCCCACGCCATGGCCAACGAAAAACGCGCCCTGCTGCAAAGCGGCATGGACGATTACCTGACCAAGCCCATCAGCGAACGCCAGCTGGCCCAGGTCGTGCTCAAGTGGACCGGCCTGGCCCTGCGCAACCAGGGCCCGGAACGCACCGGCGAACCGTCCGCCAACGGCCTCGAACTGCAGGTGCTGGACCACGACGAAGGCTTGCGCCTGGCCGCCGGCAAGGCGGATCTGGCCGCCGACATGCTGGCGATGCTCCTGGCCTCGCTGGAGGCCGATCGGGAAGCCATTCGCGCGGCCCGCGCGGCCAACGATCACACTGCGCTGATCGAACGGGTGCACCGTCTGCACGGCGCCACTCGCTACTGCGGGGTGCCGCAACTGCGCGCCGCCTGCCAGCGCAGCGAAACCCTGCTCAAGCAGGAAGACAGCAAGGCCTTCGCCGCCCTCGACGAACTCGAGCGGGCCATCAACCGACTGGCCACGGAGGCCCGTATCAACGCCTGACTCAGGGCAACGACACGCTTGCCCCGAAGGTTCATCCTGTGGGGCAACCTCCCACAAGGACGCCGCCATGCGCACGATTCTCTTCAGCAGCCAGAACTATGACCGCGACAGTTTCCTCGGCGCACCACTGCCGCCGGGCATCGAGCTGCAGTTCCAGGCCGCGCGCCTGAGCCTGGACACCGCAGCCCTGGCGGAGCACCACGAGGTGGTCTGTGCCTTTATCAACGACGACCTGAGCGCCCCGGTGCTGGAACTGCTGGCCGCCGGTGGCACGCGCCTGATCGCGTTGCGCTCGGCGGGCTACAACCATGTCGATCTGGCGGCCGCCAAGCGCCTGGGCTTGAGTGTGGTCCGGGTGCCGGCCTACTCGCCCCATGCCGTGGCCGAACATGCCGTGGCCCTGATCCTGGCGCTGAACCGCCGCCTGCACCGTGCCTACAACCGCACCCGCGAAGGCGACTTCAGCCTGCACGGTCTGACCGGTTTCGACCTGGTGGGTAAAACCGTCGGCATCGTCGGCACCGGGCAGATCGGCGCCACCTTTGCCCGGATCATGGCCGGCTTCGGCTGCCAGTTGCTGGCCCATGACCCCTTTCCCAACCCCGAGGTCGAGGCCCTGGGCGCGCGCTACCTGAGCCTGCCGGAGCTGCTGGCCCAGGCGCAGATCGTCAGCCTGCACTGCCCGCTCACCGCCGACAGCAAGCACCTGATCAACCGCCAGAGCCTGGCCCGGATGCAACCGGGGGCGATGCTGATCAACACCGGGCGTGGCGGCCTGGTGGATACCCCGGCGCTGATCGAGGCCCTCAAGAGCGGCCAGTTGGGTTACCTGGGGCTGGATGTCTATGAGGAGGAAGCCCAGCTGTTCTTCGAGGACCGCTCCGACCTGCCGCTACAGGACGACGTGCTGGCGCGCCTGCTGACCTTTCCCAACGTGATCGTCACCGCCCACCAGGCCTTCCTCACCCGTGAGGCCCTGGCGGCGATCGCCGAGACCACCTTGCACAACATCGCCGCCTGGGCCGCCGGCTCGCCCTGCAACCAGGTGGAAAGCTGAAGCGACGACCGGCGGTAAGCGAAGGTCATCTGCCTGCAACCTGAGGGATCGGGGTGCGTGCTAGCATACGCGCCAGATTTGGAGGACCCATGGTCGAACACGATTTCCGCTACAGCCTGATGAACCCGCAACACACCCTGATCGAATGCCGCGCCCTGGTGCCCGGCCGCTATCAGGTCACCGGCAACGGTGGCTCCATCCGCAACGACGACGTGCTGATCGTCACCCTCAAGGGCAGCAAGGACCTGTCGATGCGCCTGACGGTGGAAACCGTGCGGCACCTGATCAACCCGGTCGGCCAGTGGGTCGCCGTGGCCCGCGGCCCGGTGTTCGGCGAGTTGGCGATCCATCAGTGGCAGGTCAACTGCGACAGCTGCGCCACCGAGCTGAGCTTCGAGTTCGCGGTGGATGCCAAGCTGGGCAGCCCGGCGCAAAAGCCGGCGGCCAGCACGCGGATCGCCGAGCTGGGCTGGATCAGCGAAGGGGAAAAACACCGGTGCCCGAAATGCCAGCGAGCCCCCCAATGAAACGCCTGGCATTGACCGCCGCCTTTGGCGCCGGCCTGCTGGGATGTGCGGCGGAACCGGTGAAACTGCAGCAGGATCGCAGCTACATTCTCGAATGGATCGGCGAGCGTCCGCTGATCGACTACAGCCACCTGACCATCACCCTGGGCGAAGACGGTCGTGCCTACGGTAACGGCGGCTGCAACCACTGGTTCGCGCCCTACACCCTGGACGGCGACAAACTCAGCTTCGGCAAGATTGGCAGCACCCGCAAGCTGTGCGCGCCAGCGTTGATGGAGCAGGAAAAACGCTTCCTCCAGGCGCTGGAGAATGTCCAGCGCTGGGACATCTCGCCCATCGATCAAGTGCGCTTCTGGCCGGCCGAAGGCAAGCCGCTGCGCTGGTGGCTCGAGGAAGGTTGAGCCACTGTAGCCGCTGCCGCAGGTTGCGATCGGCCTGAAAGGCCGTTGCGATCTCAAGATCGCTGAAGGCCCTGCGGGCCTTATCGCAGCCGACGGCAGCGGCTACAGATCAATTTCCGCGCAGAGCCTTCAGTTTCTCCAGCACGCCTGCCGCGGTCTGTTCGCCCATCAGTTGCTCACGCACCTTGCCCTTGTCGTCGATGATGTAGGTCACCGGCAACCCCTCGCTGCGCGGCAGGTCGAAGAGTTCGGCCGGGTTCTGCGCCAGCACGGTGAACTTGATGCCCAGTTTTTCGCTGGCGCTCTTGAGTTCTTCGCCCTGGACGTTATCGAAGTTGACCCCCAGCACGCTCACCGGCTGCCCCTTGAGGCCTTCGGCCAAGGCATTGAGTTCGGGAATCTCGGTACGGCATGGCCCACACCACTCCGCCCAGTAATTGAGCACCAGCCACTGCTTGTCCACGCGCTCGGCAGCGACTTTCTGGCCATATTGGTCGACGCCGTAATCGTTGCCGCAGCCGCTCAGCAACAAGGTGCCGATAATCGCCAGTGCCGCTGCCAGTTGCCTTGCCATGCCTTGTTCCTTGTCTTGAAAAAAATCAGTCAAACCCGCTTTTCTGCGACCCATCGCCTCGCAAGGTTCAGGACTGCCCGTCGCACAGGTAGAATAGCCGCCACCTTACGCAAGATGCGACCCGCCCATGACCGATCTGACGCTTTATCACAATCCGCGCTGCTCGAAATCCCGCGGCGCTCTGGAACTGCTGGAAGCCCGTGGCCTGACCCCGACCGTGGTCCGCTACCTGGAAACCCCGCTCGATGCCGCCCAGTTGCACAGCCTGCTGGGCAAGCTCGGGATCGGCGCTCGCCAGCTGCTGCGCACCGGCGAAGACGAGTACAAGACCCTGAACCTGGCCGACGCCAGCCTGAGCGAAGCCCAGCTGATCGCTGCCATCGCCGCCCATCCGAAGCTCATGGAGCGGCCGATCCTCGAAGTCGGCGACAAGGCCATCATCGGCCGGCCGCCGGAGAATGTGCTGGAGATCCTGCCTTGAGCACGCCGTACATCCTGGTCCTCTACTACAGCCGCAACGGTTCGACCAACGAGATGGCCCGGCAGATCGCCCGGGGCATCGAGCAAGGCGGCCTGGAAGCACGCCTGCGCACCGTGCCGGCGATCTCCACCGAGTGCGAAGCCGTGGCCCCGAGCATTCCGGAAGACGGCGCGCTGTACGCCAGCCTCGATGACCTCAAGCACTGCTCCGGCCTGGCCCTGGGCAGCCCGACCCGCTTCGGCAACATGGCCGCGCCGCTGAAGTATTTCCTCGATGGCACCAGCAACCTGTGGCTGACCGGTGCCCTGGTGGGCAAACCCGCCGGGGTGTTCACCTCCACCGCCAGCCTGCACGGCGGCCAGGAAACCACCCTGCTGTCGATGATGCTGCCGCTGCTGCACCACGGCATGCTGATCACCGGCCTGCCCTACAGCGAATCGGCCCTGCTGGACACCCGTGGCGGCGGCACGCCCTACGGCGCCAGCCACCACGCCGGCGCCGATGGCAAGAGCCCGCTGAACGAGCACGAAATCGCTCTGTGCCGCGCCCTGGGCCTGCGCCTGGCCAGGACCGCCCAGCAACTGGAGAGCGGCCGTGGCTAAAAAGCCGAAGATCCTGCCGGCCATCGAATGGCTGGAACCCCGGGTGCGCATCGCCCGGGTGCTGAGCCTGATCTGCTTTTTCGGCCTGGTCGGCCTGCTGTGCGGCTACTACCTGTTCGTCGCCGACCTGCACGGCGCCCGCCCCTGGGTGATCCTGCTGATCGAACTGGTGCCGCTGCTGCTGATGGCGCCGGGCATGCTGATGGGCAGCCCGCGCGGGCATTCCTGGATGTGCTTTGTGGTGAACCTGTATTTCATCAAGGGTGCGCTGGCCGCCTACGATCCGAACCGACAACTGTTCGGCCTGCTGGAGATGCTCGCCAGCCTGGCGGTGTTCTGTTCGGCCCTGCTCTACGTGCGCTGGCGCTTCCAGCTCAACCGCAAGCTCGCAGGCGAAGGCGAAATCAGCGCCGCCTGACGGCGGCGCATCGCGGGCAAGCCTCGCTCCTACGGGAACCGCATGCTGCTTCTGTAGGAGCGAGGCTTGACCGCGATGAACGATAACGCGGCACTCCAGAGAGCACACTCAGATCAGTGGTTGACGGTATACGCCAGCATCATCGAGATCTGGCACAGCGGCCGGCCGCTTTCGGCGTGCCACTGGTTGAAGGCGCCCTGCACCGTGGCCAGGTCCTTGAGGCTGCTGGGCACCTTGTCGATGATCTGCTGCGCATTCAGCGCCGCCACCACATCGTTGGTGGGCACGAAGGTGTCCTTGCCGACCATCCGTAAAAAGCGCGGGGCCGACAGGCCGCCCAACTGATGGCCATGCTTGGCCAGGTACTTCCACAAACCGACGATATCGGTCACCGGCCAGTCGGCGATCAAGGCGCCGAAGCTGCCCTTTTCCTTTGCCACGTCCAGCACCATCTGCGCGTTACGCGGCACGCTCTTGAGCTTGCCCAGGTGGCGAATGATGCGCTCGTCCTGCATCAGTCGCTCGAGCCGGCCCGCGCCAGGAACATGAACTCGATGGCCCACAACAAGTGCACCTGGTGCTGCTGGACAACGGCCGCAGCCAGGCCTTCGCCGACAGCGAATTGCGCCAGACCCTGAACTGCATCCGCTGCGGCGCCTGCATGAACCATTGCCCGGTCTACACCCGCATCGGCGGCCACAGCTATGGCGAGGTCTACCCCGGCCCCATCGGCAAGATCATCACCCCACACATGGTCGGCCTGGCCAAGGTGCCGGACCATCCGAGCGCCTCGTCGCTGTGCGGCGCCTGTGGCGAAGTGTGCCCGGTGAAGATCCCGATCCCGGCCCTGCTGCGGCGCCTGCGCGAAGAGAACGTCAAGGCCCCGGACAGCCCGCATCAAGTGATGCGCGGCCAGGGCAGCAAGTATTCGCGCAAGGAACGTTTCATCTGGAACGCCTGGGCCCGGCTCAACAGCTCGCCGACCCTGTATCGTCTGTTCAGCCTGGCGGCCACCCGCCTGCGCGCACTGACTCCGAACAATGTCGGCCCCTGGACCCAGAACCACAGCGCGCCAAAACCTGCCGCCCGGTCGCTGCACGACCTGGCCCGCGAGCATCTGGCCAAACAGGGAGAACGTCGATGAGCGCTAAACAGAACATCCTCGGCAAACTGCACAACAGCCTCGCCGGCACCACGCCGATTGTGGATAACTTCGACGAGGCGCTGGTCACGGAGCCTTATACCTACACCCCGGAACAACGCATCCCGCAACTGCGTAAACAGATGGAAGCGGTGCACACCGAAATCCACCTGACCAGCGGCCAGGACTGGCCGGCGCTGCTCGCTCGCCTGCTGGGCGAGCGCCAGTTGCCGAGCCTGCTGATCGCCCCGAGCACGCCCCACGGCCAACGCGTGACCGAATACTGGGCCGAGCATCCCGGCCTGCCGACGCTCAAGGCCTACGACCGGCCCGTCGAGGAATGGAAAGCCGAGCTGTTCAACGACACCCCGGCCAGCCTCACCACCACCCTCGGCGCCATCGCCGCCACCGGCAGCCTGATCCTCTGGCCGACCCGCGAAGAGCCGCGGCTGATGAGCCTGGTGCCACCGGTGCATTTCGCCCTGCTCAAGGCCAGCGAGATCCGCGACAACTTCTATCAGGTGCAGCAGGAATACGCCTGGGCCCAGGGCATGCCGACCAACGCGCTGTTGGTGTCCGGTCCGTCGAAGACCGCCGATATCGAACAAGTCCTGGCCTACGGCGCCCACGGCCCGAAAGACCTGGTGGTGCTGATTCTGGAGGACCAATGAGTCTACCAGCGGCTTTTCTGCGTGATGCACAACGACTGATTCCCCAGGAGCGGCGTTTCGACGATCCGCTCTCCACACTGGCCTTCGGTACCGACGCGAGTTTTTATCGGCTGATTCCGCAACTGGTGATCCGCGTCGAGTCCGAAGACGAAGTGGTGGCCCTGCTCCAGCTGGCCCAACGCGACCGCGTGCCGGTGACCTTCCGCGCCGCCGGCACCAGCCTGTCCGGGCAGGCCATCAGCGACTCGGTATTGATCGTCCTTGGGGATAACTGGAACGGCCGCGAGATCCGCGACCAGGGCCAGCAGATCCGCCTGCAACCGGGGGTGATCGGCGCCCAGGCCAACGCCTGGCTGGCACCGTTCGGGCGCAAGATCGGCCCCGACCCGGCCTCGATCAACGCCTGCAAGATCGGCGGCATAGTCGCCAACAACGCCAGCGGCATGTGCTGCGGCACCGCGCAAAACACCTACCACACCCTGGCCGGCCTGCGCCTGGTGCTGGCCGACGGCACTCGCCTGGACACCGAAGACGCGGCCAGCGTCGCGGCCTTTCGCGCCAGCCACGGTGAACTACTGGAACGTCTGGCCACCCTGGGCCGCGAGACCCGGGCCAACAGCGAGCTGGCGACAAAGATCCGCCACAAGTACCGACTGAAAAACACCACCGGCCTGTCCCTCAACGCCCTGGTGGATTTCGACGAGCCGCTGGAGATCCTCAGCCACCTGCTGGTGGGCTCCGAAGGCACCCTGGGCTTTATCAGCGCGGTGACTTACGACACGGTGCTCGATCATCCGCACAAGGCCTCGGCGTTGATCGTCTTCCCCGATGTGGAGACCTGCTGCAACGCGGTGAGCGTGCTGAAAAGCCAGCCGGTGTCCGCCGTGGAACTGCTGGACCGCCGCAGCCTGCGCTCGGTGCAGGACAAACCGGGGATGCCGGCGTTCGTCCGGCAGCTGTCGGCCAATGCCTGCGCACTGCTGATCGAGTCCCGCGCCGCGTCCTCAGCCCTGCTGCAGGAACAACTGGCGCAGATCATGACGTCCCTGGCCGCCTTCCCGGTGGAAAAACAGGTCGACTTCACCGAAGACCCGAAGGAAAACGCCAAGCTCTGGGCGATCCGCAAGGACACCTTCCCCGCCGTCGGCGCGGTGCGCAAGACCGGCACCACGGTGATCATCGAAGACGTGACCTTCCCGGTGGAGCAGCTGGCCATCGGTGTCAATCGCCTGATCGCGCTGTTCGACAAGCACCGCTACGACGAGGCGATCCTGTTCGGCCATGCGCTGGAGGGTAACCTGCACTTCGTCTTCACCCAGGGCTTCAACAGCGCCAAGGAAGTGGCGCGCTACCAGGCCTTCATGGACGACGTGGCGCAACTGGTGGCCGTGGAATTCGGCGGCTCGCTCAAGGCCGAACACGGCACCGGGCGCAATATGGCGCCCTTCGTCGAGCTGGAATGGGGCAGCGACGCCTACCAGCTGATGTGGCAACTCAAGCGCCTGCTCGACCCTAACGGCATTCTCAACCCGGACGTGGTGCTCAGCGAGGACCCGCAGATCCACCTCAAGCACCTCAAGCCGCTGCCGGCGGCCGACGAGATTGTGGATAAGTGCATCGAGTGCGGCTTCTGCGAGCCGGTGTGCCCGTCCAAGGGGCTGACCCTGAGCCCGCGCCAGCGCATCGTGATCTGGCGCGATATCCAGGCCCGCAAACGTGCCGGCATCGACACCACGGAACTGGAAGCGGCCTATCAGTACCAGGGCCTCGACACCTGCGCCGCCACCGGCCTGTGCGCCCAGCGCTGCCCGGTGGGCATCAACACCGGCGAGCTGGTGAAAAAGCTGCGCGGCCAAGGTGCGACCCACACCGGGGCCGCCGAGTGGCTAGGAACCCACTTCGCCACCACCCTGCAAGGCGCACGCTTCACTTTATATGTGGCCAACGGCGCGCGCCGGCTGCTGGGAGCTCCGCGGCTGGCCAGGGTCTCGGCGACCTTGACCCGGCTGTCCAAGGGCCAGGTGCCGCAGTGGACCAACGCCATGCCGCAGCCGGAACGGGCCATTCGCTTCAGCCCGCCGATCGGCGACCGGCGGCCGCGGGTGGTCTATCTGGCGGCTTGCGTTTCGCGGGTCATGGGCCCGGCAGCCGGGGACAAAGAGCAGAGTTCGCTCTACGACAAGACCCGCAACCTGCTGGAAAAGGCCGGTTATCAGGTGGTGATTCCGGAGCATGTGGAGAACCTCTGCTGCGGCCAGCCGTTCGCCTCCAAGGGCTATGCGGAACAGGCCGAGCACAAGCGCCAGGAACTGATCGGCGCCCTGCTCCATGCCAGCCGGGGCGGCCTCGACCCGATCTACTGCGACACCAGCCCCTGCACCCTGCGCCTGGTGCAGGATCTGGGCGAGGTACGCCTGGATCTGTACGACCCGGTGCGTTTCATCCGCACCCACCTGATGGACAAGCTCGAGTTCACTCCCCAGGAAGCGCCAGTGGCGGTACACGTCACCTGCAGCACCCAGCATCTGGGTGAGAGCCAGGCGCTGATCGACCTGGCGCGGCGTTGCAGCACCAACGTGGTCATCCCGGAAGGCATCCATTGCTGCGGCTTCGCCGGCGACAAGGGCTTCACCACGCCGCAGCTCAACGCCCACGCCCTGCGCAGCCTCAAGGACGCGGTGCAGCACTGCAGCGAAGGCCTCTCCACCAGCCGCACCTGCGAGATCGGCCTGAGCCAGCATGGCGGCATCGATTACCACGGGCTGGTGTACCTGGTGGACCGGGTGACCCGGGCTCGGCAAGGCTGAGCGGCCCGGTAGGCCAGGGACGCCCCCTGGCCTGCTGGTGCGTTCGGCTGCTGAGACGTCCGGCGGAAAAATAGAACCCAGGCCCTGTCATGCAGTCCATTGAGCAAGACAAACCAGCAATGCATGCCGATGCCAGCGACGCCTGGCCCTTCGCTCAAGGAGACACCTATGAAACGCGCAGTAGTATCGGGCCTGTTCGTCATCGCCTCGGTGCTGACCTCCCCCGGTTTCGCCGGGAGCCAGGAAGACTTGTGCCAGATGAACCTGCAGACCATCGACAGCAGCAAGGCCAGCCTCCAGTCCGCAGACCTGCGAGCGAACATCGAGGCCACCGAGCAACAGGCCAGGGCGGCCCAGGCAAAAAACACCGAAGAAGGCACCAAGGAATGCATCGCCCTGACCACCCGGGCGATTCAAGCCATCCAGAGCGGCGGCCAGAGCGGCTACTGATCCACAGACAACCCGCCTTCGGGATGGCCTTGCGAGCCATTTTGGCGTAGACTGCACAAACCTGCTGGTAATGCACAGCAGGTTCGGGGCCGTTTAGGATTCGACGCCGGTTGCGAAACTTTAGGTGCATGCCGAGTTGGTAACAGAACTCGTAAATCCACTGTTGCAACTTCCTATAGTTGCCAATGACGAAACCTACGGGGAATACGCTCTCGCTGCGTAAGCGGCGCTAGCCTTCCTTCTGGTACCTTCGGGTCCAGCAATCATCAGGGGATGTCTGTAAACCCGAAATGATTGTCATACAGAACAGAATCGCCGTGCAGTACGTTGTGGACGAAGCGGCTAAAACTTACACAACTCGCCCAAAGCACCCTGCCCGTCGGGTCGCTGAGGGTTAACTCAATAGACACGGCTAAGCATGTAGTACCGACAGCGGAGTACTGGCGGACGGGGGTTCAAATCCCCCCGGCTCCACCAAACGAAGCAAAACAAAGCCCGCCTTGTGCGGGCTTTGTCGTTTCTGGCCACTCCTCCTTTGAAGGAATGGGATTCTTCGGATATCTCGATAGGTCGAATATCCACTGAAAGAGAAGTCAAACAGCCATACTTGCTGCGCCACCTCCCTGACATACGCCTGACATGCCACCAACACGATCACTCCTTGGTCGCCGGCATCTACGATGCCGATCATCGGTTTTGCTCAGCTCCACCCCGCAACAATGAACCGCACTGCTAGCCTCCTTGTTCAGCACCAACCCACACAAGGAGAAACAAAATGCCAGATGATCTCACCAAACGCCGGCCCCAGGACTCATCAAAAATCAACGTACATGAACCCTATGAGTTGAATTACTGGTCTGATCACTTCGGTGTATCAAAGGAGAAGATCAAGGATGCAGTCAGGGTAGTTGGTGTCATGGCCAACAAAGTAAAAGCACATTTAGGTAAATGATTACCCGAGCGGAGGGTCGTCAGGCCTTCCGCCATTTCATCGATAAATAGCCGTAATGGAAAACAACTCGCGCTCATAGCCGATCCAAACCTGCGCTCTACCAGCCATTTTTCCAAGGCCTGTACTTTTTTACTGGTCCAGCAGACTGCTACTTCTTTCTACACATCTCAACGTCGTTCTGGGTTTTCAGTTCAGTTTCGATACCGAGCCGATATCTGCAGTAGTCGATGATCCACTTTCGTTCCTCCTCCGTGAGGCGTTCGACTTGCCTGATCTCTCCATCATTGGCGTGGATGTTGTAAAACTTCACCTGAAAGGTCGGATGCTTCTTGATGAATAGAATCGTCTCAATGTCACCATCCTCCAGTGCTTCGTAGTAGCCGATATAGAGCACGGCCCATAACGCCAGCGCTGCTGCGATCAATAGTTTTTTCATTCTTTCGGCGCCGGTGGAGGCATCAGTTTTGTTTTGGCTCTGATGTTTCTGACCAATTCCATCCCGATATTTCCGGGACAGATTTTTCCTTCCAAGGCTTGTCCAGGGTACTCCCTGTGACCGCCAAAGTTCTTGAGGACGAAGACGCTTTTCAGAGCCTCGATCAAATGCATCAACGCATCAATTTGGACGGCTGGTATCACGTTTGTTGTGCTGTAGCCGAGGTGGTCAAGGGCTATGCGGCCTTTAGCAACCCAGTCGCCGCCCTCTTCCGGCGTTGTCAGGTTTTCCAACAGGACGATGCCGATCAGGCCAGTGTTGAATTTCAAAACGCTTGAGCCTTGCAGGCGGATGTCTCGCCCTTCGAATATCTGCCCAGTGCAGTCAATCCCGTAGTGGTAGCCAATGTCATCAAAATCATCTGCTGCGAGGTAACAAAAATGGGGAGCTTACGGTTCTTGTAGCGGTTCAGATGCTAAGGGAGCTCACCAATCCGAAGCAAACGCAGCAACAGGCAGCGTGTATGCCCAGTTGAAGCAAGCCCCCTTATACACCGGGCCTCGACCCCGCCCAAACGAAGCACCAACAAAGCCCTCCTTGTGCGGGCTTTGTTGGCTCTGGCCTCAGCGTTCCAACATCACCATTACCATGTCCCGCTCCCCGCAATAGCAGATCAATTGCAGACCGAGCATGCGTTCCCCCGAAGCAGCGTTAAGTCTCTTTCTATTGTGCGAATTTTCCTAGAAACTCCCAGCCACTTGCGCCTACCGCCCCGCACTGGCTAGCCTCGATTCGTCACTGCAAATCCAGTGATCGGGTTTAGCAGCTCGCAATCGATTAGGCGCACAACGCCGCCGTCTACGTGGCGTTTTTTGGGCTCCGTTTTATGGCGGCCGTGCGCAGGGCACCTTCAGGTGCGCCGGGTTCCTAGTCGACCGGTACTGCTAACCTGCGAACGGCCGCCACCCTATCGTTTAGCAGCGACGGTGAAGGCTCCTACCATCGATTAGGAGTTACACCATGAAAAAGCTCGTTCCCGATCCGCCCCGCACTGCTACCCACCGCGTCAGAAACCTCGAACACGATCTGGCCAATCAGCAGATCCGGCAGAAACTGTCAGTTCAGCCTGCTGATGCGTCTCTGATTCAGTCACTGAAGAAAACCATCAGTATCCCGGTGAGTCGCGATTCTTTGTTCTCGGTTCGAGAAGGCATCAACGCCGAAGAAGCCCTGCTCCACGTCTCCCTGCTGCTGAAAAGCGCCGAGGAGGTTTCCGATGAAATTACCGAGCGCGGCAGTGGCATCGAGCGCGGTTTGATCTGGTCCCTGGTGCACTCGGTGGAGATGGCGCGAGCTGTGGTGGATGCCTTGATTGATGGCAGTCGCCACACGCCATCGCTGAAGTAGAACACCCCGCGAAAGCACGGCGCGGCAGCACGACCTGCCGCGCATCTACTAAACACTCAAAAAAGCCCCTCCAACCCCACCCCCTCCGCCATCACCCTATTCCCCTCATCCCCCGGGTGCAGGTGATCCCCCGAATCGATCCTCGGCAACAACCGCGTTGGATGCTGCGGATCACGGGTCATCTGATCGAAGTCAATCACCGCATCAAACGCCTGGCTGCTACGCATCCACTGATTGAGCGCCTGGCGCAACTGTTCCTTCCGCGGGCTGTGATAGTGCTCGATGACGCTGCCCTCCAGGGCACCTTCGAAGGGCAGCAGCGTGGTGCCGATGATGCGGATGTTGTGGCGATGGGCCTGATCGATCAATTGTTGATAACCGGCGATCAACCCGTCCAACGAAGGTAATGGCGCGTTTGGCGCGAAAGCGGTGCCGGGCCAGCTGATGTCGTTGATACCCAGCATCAGCACCACGCTTTTCACCCCGGGTTTGCCCAGCACGTCGCGCTCGAAACGCTTCAGCGCGCTGGAGCCCATGCCGTCTTCGAGCAGGCGTGCGCCGGATATGCCGCCGTTGAGCACGGCGACTTTATCTTTGGCCAGGCGCTGGGCGAGGAAGTCCGGCCAGCGCCGGTTGTGGTCCAGGGTCGAGCCATTACCGTCGGTGATGGAATCGCCGAGCACTACCAGGGCTCGGCTGTCGGGTGGGGCGTCTACCAGGATGTCGCTGAGGAACAGCCGCGCTTCCACCTGCTCCTTGCCTTCCAGTCGCGGCGTATCGACCTGGTTGCCCGGGGTGATAAAGGCGGTTTGCTTGCCATCCCAATGGAAGGTGGTCAGTGGCGTGCGTTGGGGCAGGTACAGCGAGACCCGTAGATCGCTGAGGTCCGGCACGGTCAGCGCCAGGGGATCGCTGGTTCGGGTCTCGCCCGGCGCGATGCTGACCTGCTGCTGGCCGCCAAACGTCAGGATTTGCCCGGGGCCGGTATGGACGGACTCGGGCATGGCCGCGACCCGCGTCGCCCCGATCAGCAGCGGCTGCTTGCCGTACTCGTTGGAAAGCACCACACGTATCTGGCTGCCACCGACACTGATCCGCAGCCGCTGGTGGACGGTGCTATCGGTCAGCGCCTCGGGAATCCGCGTCGGCAGCGGCAATTCGTTGCTCCAGGTGGGCTGCGGGCTGGCCATCCAGGTGGTGATCCAGTGTTCCTGGGCCAGGGCCGAGCCGGCGGCCAGCAGCGCCGTCAACGCCAGGGGCAGGCAAAAGTGCAGGGTTTTCATTCCAGGCATCTCCTTGAAGCCGTCAGGCTGAGGCGGCCAGATTGCTCCATGCGAAATAGCCATGATAGAAGGCATAACTCCATACCGCCCATTCCGATATCGAATACCCATGGACAGCCTCAAAGCCATGCACTGCTTCGTCCGCGCCGTCGAGCTTGGCAGCCTGTCGGCGGCCGCCCGCGAGCTGGACAGCACTCAGCCCACCGTCAGCAAGCTGGTCGCCGCTCTGGAAAAACAGCTGGGCACCCGCCTGCTCACCCGGGGCACCAGCGGGCTGGCCCCGACCGAACAGGGCAAGCGTTTCTACGAACGGGCCAAGGCCGTGCTGGAGGAATACGGCGAGGCCGTGGCCGAGGTGCGCGGGCTGACCGAGCGCCCCGCGGGGCTGGTGCGGGTCAATGTGCCGGTGAGCCTCGGGGTGTTGCACCTGAATGGGCTGTTGCTGGGGTTCATGGCGCAATACCCGGAGATCGAGGTGGAGCTGATCCTCAACGATCGCTTCGTCGACCTCACCGAGGAAAACGTCGACCTGGCCCTGCGCCTGGGCGGCGACTTGCCGCCCAACGCCATCGCCCGGCGCATCGCCACGTCGCCGCGCTACCTGGTGGCCGCGCCGCAATACCTGCGCCAGCATGCGCCCTTGAACAGCCCGGCCGATCTGGGCGCCCATGACTTCCTGCGCTTCGCCTGGCTGGCCGCGGGGGATCGCCTGGAGCTGAGCGGCCCCCAGGGAGAAAAGGTCAGCGTCACCGCCCAAGGGCGCTATCGAACCAACAGCTCGCTGGCCATCCGCGACGGCGTGCTGCAGGGCGCCGGCCTGTGCATCACTCCGGCCTGGCTGGTCAGCGACCTGCTGGAAAGCGGGCGGTTGGTGCGGGTCCTGCCCGACTGGAGCGGCCCGCCGAACGAGGCGTTCCTGATCTATCCCGAGCGCCGCTACCGGCCCCTGCGCGTGCGTTTGCTCATGGAATACCTGGCCGAACGGGTGCCGCAGATACCGGGCTTCATTGCCTGACCCCAATAGGCATCAGTACCCGCCCCGGCCACGATCAATGGCCATTACGATCCCCTTTTGGCCAACCCCGTGCTGTGCAGCGCCGGGGCCCTCGGCAAGAATCAAGCCCGGAACGCTGGCTCAGCGACCTGCAGGTTCAGCAGAACCACCCTTCTCCCTTGCCCTTTCAAGGGACCGCCTGCCGTGTACAGAACATAAAAACCATCGCCACGCTGGGGAAGAATTCATGGCCACGATAAAACGCATACTGGGTGCCGCCGCTTGTGGGCTGACGCTGCTGACCGGCGCGGCGCAGGCCGAACCGCGCGAGCTGCGGGTGTACAACTGGGCCGACTACATCCTGCCGTCGGTGCCCAAGGACTTCGCCAGGAACAGCGGGATCAAGGTCACCTGGGACACCTTCGACACCAACGAATCCCTGGAAGCCAAGCTGCTCACCGGCAACTCGGGCTACGACCTGGTGGTGCCGTCGAACCAGTTCCTCGATACCCAGATCAAGGCCGGGGTGTTCCAGAAGCTCGACAAGTCCAAGCTGCCCAACTGGAGCCACCAGGACCCGGCGCTGCTCAAGCTGCTGGACAGCAACGACCCGGGCAACCAGTACGGCGTGCCCTACATGTACGGCACGGTGCTGATCGGCTTCAACAAGGCTTTGGTCAAGGCGGCCCTGGGCGACAACGCACCGGTGGACAGCTGGGACCTGGTGTTCAAGCCGGAGAACATGGAGAAGCTCAAGTCCTGCGGCGTGGCCATGCTCGACTCGCCGTCGGAAATCCTGCCGCTTGCCCTGCACTACCTGGGCCTGGACCCCAACAGCCAGAACCCCCAGGACTATGAAAAAGCCAAGGACCTGATGCTCAAGGTCCGCCCCTACGTCACCTACTTCAACTCGGCCAAGTACATGACCGACATCGCCAACGGCGACATCTGCGTGGCCATCGGTTACTCCGGCAGCTTCTACCAGTTCGGCAACCGCGCCAAAGAGGCCGGCAACGGCGTGGTGGTGGACTGGCGCCTGCCGAAAGAGGGCGCGCCGATCTGGTTCGACACCTTCGCCATTCCCAAGAGCGCGAAGAATGTCGCCGAGGCCCATGAGTTCCTGAATAACCTGCTGGACCCGAAAGTCATCGCGCCCATCAGCGACTTCCTCGGTTACCCCAACGCCAACAAGGACTCACTGGCGCTGATCGACAAGGCAATCACCGGCAACCCCGACCTGACGCCGACAAGCGAGGCCCTGAAGAAACTCTATGTGGTGCAGCCGCTGCCGCAAAAGCTGGAGCGGGTGCGGACCCGGGTCTGGACCAGCATCAAGTCGGACAAATGAGCCCCGTCCGCGGACAGCCTTGCCAAGGGCTGTCCGCGCTTCACTTCAGCGCGAACACCAGGCAGGGATTGTCGTTCAGCCGCCCTTCGTAGACCGGCGTCGCCTGTTCCAGCACGGTGCCCGCCAGCAGCGCCCGATCCTTGCGCGCCAGGATCACCCAGGCCGGGCGCGGTAACGCCGCCAGCGGTGACAGGTCGTCCTGGCTGACAAACAGCGGCTGCTCGTCGTGGTCCAGGTTCATCATGTAGCGCACCGCCCAGGTGTCCTTGCCCAGGTTGAGAAACACCAGGGGCCCGCGCTCCTCCGCCCGCAGCCCCTCCACCTGCTCGACAAAACCCCGGGTGGCGAATTGCAGGTCCTTGGCCGGCTCGATCAGCTTCACCAGCAACCACCACTGCGCCGCCAGGGCCAACAGGCTGAGCAGCACCAGGCGCCGCGCCGGTGCATTGCGGGTGATTTTCCAGACATGCAGCGCCAGTACCTGCAAGCCAAAAAACACCGCGATCATCAGCGGCAATGACAGCGCCGGCCAGTAACCGTGCTTCTGCCAACTGTGCCGACAGACCAGCAGCACCACTACGCACAGCCCCGGCAACACCGCCACCAGGCCAAGGTAAAACTCGCGCACCCGGAACAACCAACGCTGCGGTTTGAGCAGGCCGTACGCCGCCACCGCCGCGAACAGCGGCACCATGGGCAGGATGTAATAGGCGCGCTTGAAGTGCGGCACCGACAAGCCCAGCAGGAGCATCAGGCCGCAAGCCCCCAGGCGTACCAGCAACAATGCGTCGGCGTCGGTGTGCCGCGTGGCCCATTGCCGGCGCAGCACATACAGAGTCGCCAGCGCCATCGGCACCACCGGGAAGTAACGGTACAGGCTGAGCTGGAAGTAGAAGTAGAACGGCTCGCCGCTCTCATCGAGGCGCCCGCTCACCTGCATCTGGTAGACCTGCCGGGCAAAGGCTTCGCCGCCGCTGAACTGCGCCAGCTGCATCAGCGCCCACCAGCAGGCCGCCAGCAGGAGCAGGCCGATCAGGCCATGGACGAGCACCTTTCTCACCAGCCGCCAGCCATCGCCTGGCCGACGGACGCTCCCGAATGCCCAATAGGTACAGGCCACGCCACAGACCTCGATCAGCCCCAGGGGGCCGCGAATGGCGAAGGCGATCACGAACAACGGGAAGACCGCGTACTGGCGCCATCTCGAAGCCAATTGCTCGCCACGGTGCAGCAGGTAGAAACAGCCCAGGCAGAGCAACGAAACCATCTGGTCCAGGCACACCGAACGGGACTTCTCCAGCAGTTGCGCAGTCAGCGCCGTCAGTAGCACGGCCAACAGCGCCCAACTGCGGTCGAAGGGTGCCAGCAGTCGGTACAGCAGCGCCAATACACCGGCCGAGGCCAGCGCCGTGGGCAGGATATTGGCCAACTGGTTGGGCGCGCCGAACAGCTGGGCGAAGCCATAGCTGAACAGGGTGGCGGTGCCCGGATAGTCCGGGTAAGGCTCGCCGTAGGTGGTGGGAAACAGGCTGGCGCCGTGGCGGAACATCTCCTGCAAAAACAACCACCAGCGCCCGTCGAAACCTTGCGCCGGCTGGTCCCAGATGCCAAAGGAAAACAGGAACAGGGCCAGCAGAAAGACGCCCAGCGTCTGGATACGAATGCGGTGGTGATCCATGGTTGATCCGTCGGATGATTGCTGCCCCGGGGCTGGGCTTGCGGGCCGCCATGTTGCAGGGACAGGTCCTGAACCATCCCTGAACAGGCCGCAAAAAGGCAGGCTGGCGCCGTGGCTCAGCCCTGTCCGATGAACGGCAGCAGATGGGCGACGAATGCCTCGGGCGCCTCCTCGGTAATGAAGTGACCGCACCCGGGCACTATGGCCCCCTGAAGATTCAGCGCATTGCCCTGCATCGTCAGCAACGGCGCATCGTTGGTGGCCTGTTCGGCGCCAATGGCCAGGACCGGCATTTCCAGCGGGCGGCGGGCGCGCTCACGGTTCTGCCTGATGCTCTCGGGAATGGCCCGGTAATAGGCGAACCCACCCCGCAGCCCACCGGGTACCGAATAGGCGTTGACATAGGTCTGGACCGCGACCCGCTCCCGGTGGACCGACCACTTCTCGAACATGTAAGCCAGGTATTGCGCCTCACGCCCTGAAATCAGCAGCTCCGGCAGGTCCTGCAACTGATTGAACATGAAGTGCCAGAGAAAGATGTTCTGCCCCGCAGGCGCGAAGATCGTCGGCGCCTCGGCCAGACCGGGAATCACCGCCTCGGTCAGCACCAGTTTCTCCACCGCTTGCGGGTAGTCGCTGGCCAGGGCGTAGGCCACCCACATGCCGACGTCATGCCCCACCACCGAGTATTGGCTGTAACCCAGTGCCGCCATCAAGGCATGCAGGCGAGCCGCCGTGGCGCCGGTGTCGTAGCCCTGCTCGGGTCTGTCGGACATTCCCATGCCAGGGAGATCGACCGCGATCGCCCGGAACCCCTGCCCCGCCAGCGCCTGCATGACGTGGCGCCAGGTAAACCAGGTTTGCGGCCAGCCGGGGATCAACAGCACAGGCCGGCCCAGCCCCTCACTGACATAGTGCATGCGCCCGCCGTCCACCGGTACGTAGCCATGGCGGTAGTCGCGCCCGGCAAAAGCCTGCTGTTCGAAAAGGTCCATGCTCAGCGTCCTTGATGGGAGGGCTGGGCAATGCCCAGCAGTCGGTCGATCCGGGCCTGGTCCAGCGGGGCGCCGGCGAAGTCGTCGAAGACTTTGTCCGTCACCTGGATGATGTGCTGGTTGATAAAGGCCACGCCTTCCCGCGCGCCCTGCTCCTGGTCTTTCAGGCAGCACTCCCACTCCAGGGTCGCCCAGCCGGCATAGTCATAGCGCGCCAGCTTGGAGAAGATCCCCTTGAAATCCACCTGGCCGTCGCCCAGGGAACGAAACCGCCCGGCCCGGTCGACCCAGGGCTGATAACCGCCGTAGATGCCCTGGCGGCCGGTGGGATTGAACTCGGCATCCTTCACATGAAACATGCGAATGAACTCGTGGTAGATGTCCAGGTATGCCAGGTAGTCGAGCTGCTGCAGGACGAAGTGGCTGGGGTCGAAGAGCATCTTGCAACGCTCGTGATTGCCGACCTGCTCCAGAAACATCTCGAACGTCACGCCGTCATGCAGGTCCTCGCCCGGATGGATCTCGTAGCACAGGTTCACCCCCTCCTCGTCACAGGCATCGAGAATCGGCAACCAGCGCCTGGCCAGCTCCTTGAACGCCGAGTCGACCAGGCCCTGCGGGCGTTGCGGAAACGGAAAGAAATAGGGCCAGGCGAAAGAACCGGAGAAAGTCCCCATGTCGCAAAGGCCCAGCCGGCGCGAAGCCTTGGCGGACAGTTGCAGCTGTTCGAGGGCCCATTGGGTCTTGGCCCCACTGTCGCCCCGCAGAGCCGGTGGGGCGAAGCTGTCGCACAAGGTGTCGTAGGCGGGATGGACGGCCACCAACTGGCCGAACAGGTGGGTGGTCAGTTCGCTGATCACCAGGCCATGTTCGGCCAGGGTGCCACTGACCTCATCGCAATAATCCTGGCTGGCGGCTGCCAGGCGCAGGTCGAACAGGCGCTCATCCCAGGCCGGTAGTTGCAGCGCCTTGAACCCCAGCCCCGCCGCCCAGGCGGCAATGGCGGGCAGGGTATTGAATGGCGGTGCCGCATCACTGAATTGAGCCAGGTGCAGGCTCGGTCCCTTGAGGGTTTTCATCGTCCAACTCCTGTTGTTTGTCGACCGACAAACAATAGGAGCGCCCGTGATACGCCGTCAAGACGACGGCTTGATTTTTTTGTCGATCGACCAATAATTGGCGCCAATCCCCCTGAATCAAGAGATGGACCATGGCTGGCAGACCCCGCGAATTCGACCGAAAGCAGGCCCTGTACAAGGCGCGCGATGTGTTCTGGCAACGCGGCTTCGAGGCCACCTCGATGTCCGACCTGGTGGACGCGCTGGGCATTGCCTCGGCGCGCATCTATGCGGCCTTCGACTCCAAGGAAGCGTTGTTTCGCGAAGCCATCGAACTCTATGAGTCAGGCGACGGCGCCTTTGCCGATGCCGCCCTGGGCGACGACATCAGTGCGCGCGATGCCATCGAGCGCATGCTCAGGGAAGCCATCGAGCTCTACACCCAGCCTGACGGTCCGCTGGGCTGCATGGTGGTGTCTGCCGCCACCAATTGCTCGGCGGGCAACGACGGCATCAGAGAGTGGCTGGCCGAACATCGCCGCGACAGGACCCGCTCCATCATCGAGCGCCTGGAACAGGCCGTGCGTTCTGGCGAACTGCCCGGGCGCACCGACGTGATGTCCCTCGGGGACTGCTATGCCACGCTGCTGCATGGGTTATCGGTGCAGGCCCGGGACGGAATCGGCAAGTCGCGGCTATTGGCGATGATTCCCATGGCCATGGCGGCCTTCGATGCACAAACCGCAGCCGCCCCTTAGCCTCACCGAACCATCGACACGAACAAAAAAACGGCCTAGCGGGAGCACCGCCAGGCCGTCTTCGAGTCATTGCGCGCTTTACAGAAACACCGCCGAGAGCATGCCCAGCGCCCCCAGGCAGCAGCCGATCAAAGTGCCGCGCCCCGGTAGCTCACGGAACACCGACCAGATCACCAGCGGCTCGAGCAGCAACAGCGAGGTCACCGACACCACCGTGATCATCCAGATATCGCCCACCGCCAGGTACCCCAGCCAATAGGCGCCGATCAGGCAGATGCCGGCGAAACACATGATCAGCACAGGCAACGCCAGCTCCGGCCACGACGTGTTGCCGGTATGCGCCAGGCGGGCGGCGACCACTTCGCTGTAGATCGCGCAGAACTCGCCCAGCACCATCAGCCCTACAGCAGAAACTCCGAGTAATTCTTTGGACATGTGACAAACCCCTTGGTATTGAGAGCCAGATTTCGCAGCTCCCAGGCAGCAATGGCTCCGCTGACGGAGCCGCCATGACGATGCCGAGGGGTGTGCTCCAACTCTGTGACCGTGAGGAACCTGAACATGTCCATCTCCTGCTTAGTGGGTGGCGGGTGCCGGTATCGCCGCGAGCGATGGCAGCCGTTCTCTGTATAGGGCATTGGCGCGGCGGCCGATAGCCGTTTTTTGTAAGGCATTGGTGTTGCCAGGAAGGCGGCTAATCGGCCCTGAAGTTCCAGACGATCTCCACCACGCGCACCGCGAGGATCAGGTACACCAGGAACAAGCCGATCTGTAGCACCCTGTGATAACGCAGCTTGGCCAGCCGGTGCAGGCCGTCGCAGACATTGAGCAGCATCAGCAGCGCCGACACCGCGATCAGCCCCCAGCCGGTCAGGCTGGAACCCAACAGCCCCATGAACAGCTGATGGTCGCCGTGCAGTGCGTTGGTCCCCGCGGCGAACAGCAAGGCGCAGACCAGCAGGTTCTTGACGTTGTCGAAGACCCGCATGATCAGGTCGCCGTCCAGCAGTTCCAGATACTTTTGCCATAGTTTGCGCATGTCCGCGGCACCTGCTCAGCCACTGGGAAGAAAGGCGCCCCGGGGGCCTGAGGCCTGCGAGCGCACCTTCCAGCGTAGTGACGATTGCGCCCGAGCGCCTGCCGCCCCGCCAACGGCGTCAGACCCGCAGGCGTATGGTCTCGAACAGCGCCCGGTCCTCTTTGCGCGCCGAACGCGCATGGCGGCGGATCACCTGCAGCAGGCAATCGGTAAAACACTGCGCCGGGGGGCTGAGGGCGACGTTGCCGCGGGTGACGATGCTCAGGTGCCGGGGTTCGAACCGCTCTTCCAGGGGCAAGGACACCAGGCGCCCGAGAAACGGCGGCGCGGTGCTCAGGATGGTCGGGCCCCAGGTACACATGTCCGCGCGTTCCACCAGCATTTGCAGGATCGCCAGGGAATGCGCCTGGACGATGCGGCGCTCGTCGATCTGCGCGCCGTGGCGCCAGAACAGGTCCTGCATCAGTGCGTCGTGGCCGTCCGGCGCGTAGTTCAGGGTCCAGTCCTGGTCGAGCAGCTCATGGATCGAACGGGCGTCCTGCCGGGGATGCCCCTGGCGCACCAGCACCGAGGTCTGATAGTCCAGCAGGGTCTCGCAGGCAAAGTCCTGGGGCGCCTGGGACGGGTGCAACTGGCCGATGGCGAAGTCCATGCTGCCGTCGCGCAGCAGCGGCTGGGCCACCGCCATCAGGCTTTCGAACAACTCCAGGCGCACCTGGGGCATGCGCTGGCGAAACTCCAGCACCACTTCGGGCAACAGGGTCAGGGCGATCCAGGGCGTGACCCCGACACACAGCCGGCCGCTGTTCTGGCCGCGCAGCTGATCCAGCTCGGCCTGGGCATGCTCCAGTTGCTTGAGCACCAGCCGGGCGTGGGTCAGCAGTACCTTGCCGTATTCGGTGAAGTTCAGGCCGCTGGGGGTGCGCACGAACAGCGGCAGTTGCTGCGCGGTTTCCAGCTCGCGCAGCGCCTTGGTCACCGCTGCCTGGGACAGGTTCAGCGAGCGCGCGGCGCCGCGGATGCTGCCGGTCTCGGCGCTGGCGATCAAGGCTTGGAGTTGATGCAGTTTCATCTGCGTGCCCAGGTGACAACTTCGGGTTGTCATCATAACCAAACTGAGCCTCCCCGGCAGCGCGAGCGATGCCTAAGATCGACCCGACAGCGCCTCAACGATTCGCCCGACGGGTCCGAGCAGGCAAGGACCTGACCGAGGAGCCCCACCATGAACCCCCGCTACGTGCTACCCGAGATTGCCGAGCAACAGAGCGCCATGATCGCCCTGCGCCGCCAGATCCACGCGCATCCCGAACTGGGTTTCGCCGAGTTCGTCACCAGCGAGCTGGTGGCCGGACAATTGCGCGAATGGGGTTATGAGGTCAGTACCGGCGTCGGCCGCACCGGCGTGGTCGCCACCCTGAAAAACGGCGCAGGCCGCTCCCTCGGCCTGCGGGCCGACATGGACGCCCTGCCGATTCAGGAAACCAGCGGCGTGCCCCACGCCAGTCGGATCGACGGGGTGATGCATGCCTGCGGCCACGACGGACACACCGCGACCCTGCTGGCGGCGGCGCAACACCTGGCGCGCACGCGCCACTTCAAAGGCACCCTGCAACTGATTTTCCAGCCCGCCGAAGAGGGTCTGGGCGGCGCCAGGGCCATGCTCGACGACGGCCTGTTCGAGCGTTTTCCCTGCGACGCGGTGTTCGCGATGCACAACGTTCCCGGCCATCCCACCGGCCACCTGGGCTTCTACAGCGGCCCGTTCATGGCCTCGGCCGATACGGTGACGGTGAAGATCCTCGGCCACGGCGGCCACGGCGCGGTGCCGCACAAGGCGGTCGACCCGGTGCTGGTGTGCGCCTCGATCGTGGTCGCCCTGCAAAGCATCGTCGCGCGTAATATCGACCCCCTGGACACCGCCATCGTCAGCGTCGGCGCGATCCATTCCGGGACCGTGTCGAATGTGATCCCGGCCTCGGCCGACATGAGCATCAGCGTGCGCGCCCTGACCCCCGAGGTCCGGCAGTTGCTCGAACGCCGCATCACCGAGCTGGTACACGGCCAGGCCGCAAGCTTTGGCGCCCAGGCGCAGATCGACTACCAGCACTGCCACCCGGTGCTGATCAACCACGCGGCCGAAACCGCCCTGGCCCGGGACGTGGCCCGCGAGTGGCTGGGCGAGGAACAGCTGATCCACGACCTCAAGCCGTTCACCGCCAGCGAGGATTTCGCCTTCATGCTGGAACGCTGCCCCGGCAGCTACCTGGTGATCGGCAACGGCCAGGGCGAAGGCAGCTGCCTGCTGCACCACCCGGGTTACGACTTCAACGACCACTGCCTGCCCATCGGCGCGACCTACTGGGTCAAGCTGGCCGAGCGTTTTCTCGGCTGAGACGGCGGTGCGGTGCCAGCGGCACCACCGATGTAGATAGGCGATTAACCGAGGATAAAACAATGAGAAAAACGATCGCTGCGGTTTCATGGGTTCTGTTGGCGCTGTCCGCGAGCGCCGGTGCGGCCGACTGGTCGGGCAAGGTGTTGAAGCTGGGCGTGGACCCGACCTATCCGCCCCTGGAATACAAGGACCCCGACGGCAAGCTCAGCGGCTTCGGCATCGATATCGCCGAAGCCCTCTGCGCCGAGCTGAAGGCCCGCTGCGTGTGGGTCGAAAGCAGCTGGGACGGGATGATCCCCGCCCTGCTGGCACGCAAGTTCGACGCCATCGCCTCGTCGATGACCGTCACCCCCAAACGCATGACCCGCATCGCCTTCACCGACAAGATCTCCAACGCCCCCGCACGGCTGATCGCCAGGCGCGGCGCGGGCCTGGAACCGACCCTCGACTCGCTCAAGGGCAAGCGGGTCGGCGTCGAACAAGGCTCGGCCCAGGAGGCCTACGCCAAGGCCAAGTGGGGCGCCCAAGGGGTGCAGATCCTGTCCTATCAGAGCCAGGACCAGGTGTACGCCGACCTGATCGTCGGCCGCCTCGACGCTTCGTTGCAGTCGTCGATCCAGGCCAGCTACGGCTTCCTGACCAAACCCATCGGCAAGGATTTCGAGTTCGCCGGCGCGACCCTCGGCGACCCGGAATTTTTCGGCGTGGGCGACGGCATCGGCCTGCGCAAGGACGATGTGGAATTGCGCGAAGACCTGAACAAGGCGCTGGCGACCATCCTGGCCAACGGCACCTACGCCAAGATCAACCAGAAGTACTTCGACTTCGACATCTACGGCGCGCCCTGACCGCGGCGCCGGCCCCCAGGCGCGACACCCGCCGCAAGTGCGGCGGCGTTGCGGCCTTTTCAGCTCACTCTAATAACAACAAGGGGCGCGAAATGCTTCTGGAAGGTTTTGGCCCGCAGATTCTGCAGGGCACCCTGACCACCCTCAAACTGGCACTGTTATCCCTACTGCTGGCCGTGCTGCTGGGCCTGCTCGGCGCCAGCGCCAAGTCCTCCGGCAACCGCGTCCTGCAGGCGCTCGCCAGCGGCTACACCACGCTGATCCGCAGCATGCCGGACCTGGTGATCATGCTGCTGTTGTTCTTCAGCCTGCAGATGCTGCTCAACCAGCTCACCGACCGGCTGGACCTGGCGCAGATCGACATCGACCCGTTCCTGGCCGGGGTGCTGACCCTGGCCTTCATCTACGGCGCGTACTTCACCGAGACCTTTCGCGGCGCCTTCCAGGCGGTGCCCAAGGGCCAGCTGGAAGCGGCCCGGGCCTACGGCATGAGCCGCGCCCAGACCTTCCGCAAAGTGCTGTTCCCACAGATGCTGCGCCATGCCCTGCCGGGCATCGGCAACAACTGGCTGGTGTTGATCAAGTCCACCGCGCTGGTGTCGATCATCGGCCTGAGCGACGTGGTCAAGGCCACCCAGGACGCCGGCAAGGGCTCGATGCAGTTCTTTTACTTCACCCTGGTCGGCGGCCTGATCTACCTGGCCATCACCAGCGTTTCCCACCTGCTGCTGATCTGGCTGAGCCAGCGCTATTCGGTCGGCGTGAAGAGGGCCGCGCTATGAGCGAGATTCTTAAGGACTACTGGCAGGCCTACCTGTGGAGCGACGCCGCGCAACTGTCCGGGCTGGCCATGACCCTGTGGCTGCTGGTGCTGTCGGTGCTGATCGGCTTCACCCTGGCGGTGCCGCTGGCCCTGGCCCGGGTCAGCCGCAACCCGCTGCTGAGCGCCCCGGTGTGGCTCTACACCTACGTGTTTCGCGGCACGCCGCTGTACATCCAGCTGCTGTTCTTCTACGCCGGGGTCTACAGCCTGAGCGTGGTCCGGGCCCAGGACTTTCTCGACGCCTTCTTTCGCGACGGCTTCAACTGCACGGTGCTGGCGTTCGGGCTCAACACCTGCGCCTACATGACCGAGATCTTCGCCGGCTCGATCCGCTCCATCGCCCATGGCGAGGTGGAGGCGGCCAAGGCTTACGGCATGAGCCGCTTCACCTTCTACCGGCGCATCCTCCTGCCGTCGGCGCTGCGCCGGGCGCTGCCGTCGTTCAGCAACGAAGTGATCCTGATGCTGCACTCCACCTCGGTGGCCTTCACCGCCACGGTGCCGGATTTGCTGAAGATCGCCCGTGACGTCAACTCGGCCACCTACGCGTCCTTCAGCGCCTTCGGCATTGCCGGCGCGCTCTACGCCTGCAGCGCTTTTTTCCTGATCTGGCTGTTTCGCCGCGCCGAACTGCGCTGGCTGGCCTACCTCAAGCCACAGACTCACTGACCCCTTACGGGCGAGGCTCGCATGTACAAGTTGATCGTCGAAGACCTGCACAAGAACTACGGTAGCCACCAGGTGCTCAAGGGCATCTCGCTCAAGGCCAGGGCCGGCGATGTGATCAGCATCATCGGTTCCTCCGGCTCCGGCAAAAGCACCTTCCTGCGCTGCATCAATTACCTGGAACAACCCAGCAGCGGCCGCATCACGGTCAACGCCGAGGAGCTGCGCACCCGCAAGAACCGCCTGGGCGAGCTGTGCGCGGCCGACCCGAAACAGTTGCAGGCGATGCGCAGCAAACTGGCGATGGTGTTCCAGCACTTCAACCTGTGGAGCCACATGACCGTGCTGGACAACCTCATCGAATGCCCGATGAACGTGCTGGGCATCCCGCGCGACCAAGCCATCGAACGGGCCCGCAAGTACCTGGACAAGGTCGGCCTGCCGGCCAAGGTCGAAAGCCAGTACCCCTCCTACCTGTCCGGCGGCCAACAGCAGCGCGTGGCCATCGCCCGGGCGCTGGCCATGGAGCCGCAGGTGATGCTGTTCGACGAGCCGACCTCGGCACTGGACCCGGAGCTGGTGTCGGAGGTGCTGCGGGTCATGCAGCAGCTGGCCGAAGAAGGCCGGACCATGGTGGTGGTCACCCACGAAATGGCCTTCGCCCGGGAAGTCTCCAACCACGTCATGTTCCTGCACCAAGGCCGGGTGGAAGAGGAAGGGCCGCCCGCCCGGGTGTTCGAACAACCCGGCAGCGAACGCCTGAAACAGTTTCTGGCCGGCAGCCTCAAGTAACCGGAGACCTGCATGCCCGGCAGCGGCTCACGGCCGAGCCACGGCAGCCTGCGCCTCGGGCAGCAGGCAGCCGTTGGCCAGCCACTGGCAACTGCGCGCCCACTGGTAACGCTGCTCCAGGTGGCTGCTCTCGTCGTAGTAGCTCAGGCGCAAGCGGGCGGCGCTGAAATCGAGCTTGGCGAACCCGGCCCGCGAGGCGGAGAAACGCGTGTCCTCCCGGGGCGCTCCCAGCGTATAGAGCTTCTGCCCGCCCGCACCGGAGATCACCCAGGCCGGCTCGCCGGGGCGCAGGATCAGTTGCTGGTTGTGGTCATGCCCGGCCAGGAACAGATCGACCTTGCTGCGCTGCAAGGCCGGCAACAACGCCCCCAGCAGCACCTCATCGTCGCCGTGCAGCCCCTCGTTGCGCAGTGGATGGTGGGCCGCAACCACACGCCAGACCGGTTCCGGCCCCGGCTGCTGGAAGGCTTGCTCGATCAACGCAGCCTGTTGCGCCAGACCATCCCGTGGCGCCGCGGTGTCGAGGAACACCATCCGCAGCAGCGGACGGCCATCGACCCAGCCGAAGTCCTTCACATAGTCGTGCGCCGGCATCTGCCAGCGCCCCGAACCGGCATGCTGCCGGCTGTAGTCGAGTTCCACCGCCTGGGACACCGGGTAATCGTGGTTGCCCAGCACCGCGTAGAACGGCACGTGGCTGAGCCAGCGCCCCCAGTAGACCCGCTCGAATTTCATCTCCCAGTTGCGGTCCGCGGTGCCGGTCAGGGACTTGCCGTAGAAGTTGTCCCCCAGCAGCACCACCAGGTCCAGGCGCCCGTCCCGGTCGGCCACCTGCTCCATGGACTGGGCCACCCGCCATTGTTGCAGGCGGCCGCTGCCCTGGTCGCCCAGGGCGATCAGCGACAGGTTGGAAGGGTCCAGGCCGGTCAGCGGCACATAGGGCTCAGGCGGTGTCAGCAGCCAGTACCCGGCGGCCAGCGCCAGCAACGACAGCAAGGCCAGGGTCGCGCCGATCCGGCGCAGGTTTCGTTTTACGTCTAGGATACGGTTCAAGAACGGATACTCGGCGAACGGCGGGCAGGACGCCGAACAGCGGCGTCGGACGACACCACCACTAGAGCACAGCGCTTGTTCACGATTTGTTAAGAAATCGCCCCGTATACTTTTTTTCCAGGCCCATGCCGTTTCGGCCCCTTTCCCTCACCCGGTAGTTCTCAGCTCATGTCGCGACCCGCCCCGTTGTTGCTCCTGCTTGCCGCTCTACTGTTCTTCTTCGCCCTGGGTAACCACCAGTTACAGGGTTCCACCGAAGCCCGGGTGGCCGGGATCGCCATGCAGATGCACCTGGACAATGACTGGGTGACACCGCGCCTGTTCGGCCAGCCCTTCCTGGAAAAACCGCCGCTGAGCCTGTGGCTCGACGCCAGTGCCATTCGTGTATTCGGTGGCACGCCCTGGGCGGTGCGCCTGGCCTCGGCCTTCGCCGGTCTGTTCAGCGTGCTGTTGCTGTACGCCATGCTGCGCCGCTTCGGCCGGCCGACGACCGTGGCCTGGGTCGCCGGCGCCATGTTGGCGACCATGGCCAGTTACTGGAGCAACGTGCGCGGGGTCGGCGAAGACGCCCTGCTCAGCCTCGGCGTGACCCTGGCGCTGCTGGCCTTCTACCAGGCGCACCGGCGCCATGCCGAACGCCAGCCGGCCGGCCCGAGCTGGCTGCTGTTCGCCCTCGGCATCGGCATCGCCACCCTGAGCAAGGGCGTGCTGGGCCTGGCGATGCCCGGCGTGGTGATCTTCGCCTACCTGCTGGCCGACAGCCTGATCGAAAAACGCCTGGCCCTCGGCCACTGGCTCAAGCCCGCCCTGTTCACCGCCCTCGGCCTGGTGCCGCTGCTGATCTGGCTCTACCTGCTGTACCAGCGCGGCGGCCTGCAGGCCCTGGGTGAAGTGCTGTGGACCAACAGCGTCGGGCGCTTCGACGGCTCCTTCGAAGAAGCCGGGCACTACGAGCCCTTCTATTACTACCTGGCCAAACTGCCCCAAGCCTTCCTGCCGTGGAACATCCTGGTCTACCTGGGCCTGTGGCACTTCCGCAAACGCCTGGTGCAGAACCGCTACCTGCTGTTTTTCAGCCTGTGGCTGCTGGCGCAATTCACCCTGCTGTGCCTGGCATCGAGCAAGCGCACGGTGTACCTGATGTCGCTGACCCCGGCCGCCGCGGTGCTGGCGGCCGAGTACGGCGCGGTGCTGTACGAGCGTCTGCGCCTGCGGGCCGCGGGGGATGGTTTCTGGGGGGCCGTGGGGCGCCAGCGCCGGGGCCTGGCCATGGGCATGCTGGCGCTGGTGGTGTGCAGTTATCTCGCCGCCGCGCAATGGGCCTTGCCCCGGGCCGATCGCAAGCTGTCCTTCGTGCCGCTGATCACCGAGATCCAGACGCGGCAGGCCGCCGGCCAGCAGGTGGCGCTGTACCAGGCCAACGAGCGCACCGGCGGCGCCAGCGTGTTCTACACCCAGAGCCTGCTCAAGGACGTGCAGACCGAAGCCCAACTGCATGAGTTTCTCGGCACCTCGCCGCACAACGTTGCGGTTATGGCCCTGCAGGAAGCCCCCAAGCCACCGCTCAAGGTCCTGAAGAAGGTCACGATCAGCCGCCAGGACTACTACTTTGTCGGCCAATGACCGGCACAGTGAGCGCCCATAAAAAAGGCACCCTCATGGGTGCCTTTTTCACTCTCGCCGCCAGGCTTTCGCGCCGGCGCCGTCATGGCTCACTGAGCTTTCTTCAGCTTGACCACGTCGCCGGAGACCTTGGTGGTGTAACCGTTCAGTACCCAGGCCCAGAACCAGTTTTCCTGGACCTGGGTGTTGATCATGGCGTCACCGCCCTTGGCCTGGATGGCCGCGGTCTGGGCGCGGACGAAGCGGCTGTTCTGCTGGATTGGGATGAACCCGAACAGCATGATGCCGGTAGCCGATGCTTCGCTGTGACCGATCACGGTGTATTGGCTGCTATCAAGTTGCTGAGTTTTCATCGCAGTGCCGGTGCAGCCAGCCAGGGCCAGGACAACCAGCGCAGAGGCGGCGACTTTGCTCAAATGTTTCATGCATCACTCCATATACCAGGGACCCGGGAACTCTTTTCTCCGGGGCGCGCACCCTAACAGTTCTGGTCAGCAAAAAAACATCGGCAAGCAGCAAAAATTGCCCCTTGGCCCTCTCCCGCCAGGCGCATCACGCCGACGATTTCGTCAGCGACTGAGGCAAGGTTATCGGTCCGCCACTGCGGTCAGCGCTGCGGACTGGTCGGGCCCCGGTTCGGTGCGCGCCAGCACCGGCTGTTCCAGGCGGGCGCGGCCGTAAAACAGCAGCGCTGTCAGCAGGCAGGTCAGCCACACCACGATGCCCGCCCAGAAGGTGTGGGACATATAGTGCCAACCCTGCAGCACCCGGGTGGTGCCATAGACGAAGCCCAGCAGCAGCGAGCCATGCAGCACCGCCTTGGAATAACGCCAGCGATAACGCCGGGCCACGAAGTACAGCGCGAGCATGGTGAAACCGCCCGAGGCATGGCCGCCCGGCCAGCAGCGGCCTTCACCGGCGGTCTTGAGCAGTTCGAAGTTCTGGTACCACTCCTTGTGCTCGATCTTGCCGGCGTACTGGGTGGTTTCCACCGGGCAGTACACGCTGGTGTGGCTCTTGAGGTAATGAATCGCCCCGGTGCACAGGGCAAAAGCCACCACCACGAACAGCAGGTCCCGGCGATGGCGCGCAGTAAACCGCAGCAGCGGCGCCAGGCGGATCTTCTCCAGCAGGGCCTTGCCGCGGGGGAATCTCTGCCCCTTGAACAGCGGCCAGACACAGGACAGCAGCAGCCCGATCAGCGCCAGTTCGGCGGTCCAGTTAGGGATGATCCGCGCCCATTTGTGGGTGATCTTCTCGAACAGATGGGACTGATCCAGGGGGAAGGTCTGGCTCACCGGGTCGAAGAACAGGTTGCTGAAGGCGATGTCGATCTTGGTCATGTCGAACATCAGGAACACCAGCCCCGCCAGCAGCAGCGGCAGGCCCAGGTTCCATAGATAAAAGCTGCGCAGGTAAAAGCGCGAACGGGAAAGCGCCGGCATAGTCAGGGTCTCGGGCAAGGGATGGTCAGGGACGATTGAAGGCAACGGAACGCCAGTCGCTGGCTTCGATGACGCCGAGCAGGTGCGGACTCCCGCCCTGGGCGTCGGTGGAAACGAACAGGGACGCGCCGTAGCCCAGGGTCGAAGACGGCAGTTTCATCTCCTTCTCCAGCTCGGCCATGCATTCGCTGTGGGTGACCAGCACCAGGTTGCGCCCAGCCACCTTGTGTGCCAGGGCATCGCGCAACATGTTGCGTTTGCAGTTGATCAGCCAGTCTTCGCCGCTGCCGGCCTTGCTGAACATGTAGCCGGAAGTCTGCACCGCACGGGTCAGCGGGCTGTGATAGATGTCGGCCTTGTCCAGCCCCAGGTGTTCGAACTGCGCGCCCACCCCCACCGCCACGTCGCGAGCCCGGTCGGTGATGCCGTCGGGCGCGTTCAGGCAGGCGGCCCGGGAATGGTCGCAACGCTCCACATGGCGGATCAGCACGATCATCTGGCCCTTGGCCCAGCCCGCGCTCAGCGCCCTGGCGCCGGCCAGGTTGCCGTGGGCCAGGTCCGGCACCGCCGCGGGCCGAAGCAGAAAGAACGTCAGCGGCAGCACCAGCAGGGCCACCAGAGCGATCACCAGGGTATTGCGATAACGGGCAAGACGGCGCGCGCCAAGCGCGGGTTTTGCCACCGGAAGACTGAGTCCTGACGCCACGTGCGAGCCGCCCCTATATGACTACCAGACATTGAGTTGAGCTGCGCAGCACAAGCTAATCGCTACGCATGACAAATCGAGTGCGCGGCACCCGTTCGCTGGGCGGACTTTAGGCAGGCCGGCGTGGGCCTCAAGTGAAACGAATGTGAAAAAAAGCTCAATCGGCCGGGCGGTTGCAAGGGGCGAAACCAGGCCCCGAAAGAGCCCCAAAATGGTGCAAAAAACTAATCCGACGAAATCGTTTCAGCTATTGCCCTTGCCGCCGATACAGGCCTGCGAACAAATCCTTGCTGGCCACCAATAACAACAATCTTCCAGCGCTAACGATCAAGAAGCACAAACGTTCCTGGAGGAATTGCATGAATAGCTGGTTCGGCAACATCAGCGTCAACCTCAAGCTGGGGCTAGGTTTCGGCCTGGTCCTGGTCCTCACCACCATCCTGGCGATCACGGGCTGGACCAGCCTGGGCGGTCTGATCGACCGCAGCAACTGGATGAGCGACATCACCCAATTGAACGCCGGGCTGGCCAAGCTGCGCGTGACCCGCCTGCAGTACATGCTGACCAACGGCGACGAAACCGCCGCGCAGAACGTGCAGACCGCCCTGGATGGCTTCTCGGCCCAGCAGCAGAAGCTGCAGCACAGCTTCAAGAACCCGGCCAACATCAAGCTGCTCAAGGAACAGGGCGCCACCATCAGCGCCTACCAGGCGTCCCTGAACAAGATGCGCGGCGCCTACGTCAGCGCCAATGCCGCCCGCCAAACCATGAACGGCAACTCGGAAACCGCGCGCAACCTGATCACCACCATCAGCGCCCACGTCCAGCAAATGGCCCTGAGCGACCAGCGTTTCGAGCAGTTCCAGGCCATCACCAAGGCCCGCGAGGCCTTCCTGCTGGCGCGCTTCGAAGTCCGCGAATACATCTACAACAGCAATGCCGACACCGAGCGCACCGCGATCGCCCAACTGGACGCGGCCATTGCCGCGACGGGCGACCTGGACCGCTACTTCGCCAGCACCCAGGGCGATGCCCTGCGCCAGCTCAAGGCAGCCCTGAGCGACTATCGCAGTTCGCTGCTGACCTTCAAGGCCGCCGTCAGCGACGCCGCCCAGGCACGCAAGGAAATGACCGATCAGGGCGCGAAGATCGTCGACCAGAGCGAAGAGCTGTACCAGTTCCAGCTTGACCGCCGCGACGAAGAAAGCGTCCAGGCCCGCAGCCTGCAAACCATCAGCACCCTGCTGGCGCTGCTGGTGGGCGTCCTGGCCGCGGTGATCATCACCCGCCAGATCACCCGTCCGCTGCGTGAAACCATGACCGTGGTCGAACGCATCGCCTCCGGCGACCTGACCCAGGACGTGCGCGTCACCCGCCGCGACGAACTCGGCGTACTGCAACAAGGCATCGGCCGCATGGGCGTGACCCTGCGCGAACTGATCACCGGCATCCGCGACGGCGTGACCCAGATCGCCAGCGCCGCCGAAGAGCTGTCGGCGGTGACCGAAGAAACCAGCGCCGGGGTGAACAGCCAGAAGGTCGAGACCGACCAGGTGGCCACCGCCATGCACGAGATGACCGCCACCGTGCAGGAAGTCGCACGCAACGCCGAAGAAGCCTCGCAAGCCGCGGCCGCCGCCGACGGCGAAGCCCGGGACGGCGACAAGGTGGTGGCCGAAGCCATCGCCCAGATCGAACGCCTGGCCAACGAAGTGGTGCGCTCCACCGACGCCATGACCGTGCTGCAGCAGGAAAGCCAGAAGATCGGCAGCGTCATGGACGTGATCAAGGCCGTGGCCGAGCAGACCAACCTGCTGGCGCTCAACGCCGCCATCGAAGCCGCCCGCGCCGGTGAAGCCGGCCGCGGTTTTGCCGTGGTCGCCGACGAGGTCCGCGCCCTGGCGCAACGCACCCAGAAGTCCACCGAGGAAATCGAAGGCCTGGTGGCCGGCCTGCAGAACGGCACCCAGCAAGTGGCCCATGTGATGAACAACAGCCGCAGCCTGACCGACAGCAGCGTCGACCTGACCCGCAAGGCCGGTGCATCCCTGGAGAACATCACCCGCACGGTGTCGAACATCCAGTCGATGAACCAGCAGATCGCCGCCGCTGCCGAAGAGCAGAGCGCCGTAGCCGAGGAAATCAGCCGCAGCATCATCAACGTACGCGACGTCTCGGAACAGACCGCCGCCGCCAGCGATGAAACCGCCGCCTCCAGCGTCGAACTGGCCCGTCTGGGCAACCAGCTGCAAATGATGGTCAGCCACTTCCGCGTCTGACCCTCGCCTTCCCGCCACGGGAAAACGAGGCGCCCACAAGGAAGTGGGCCACCTCGCAATCCTCCGCTCACCCCTCCCGCGACACCCCCTGCCTCCCCGCCCCATCCAGCAACGCATCCACCACCGCCCGCGCCATCTCCACCGAATGAATCATCGACCAGATCAGGCCGCGCTCGATGCCGCTGGCACTGGTGATCTCATCCGCCGTTTCCTCAGCGCACTTGAGCAACAACGACACATGCAACAACGCCTCCTCGGCACTGACCCCGGCGCGTACCGCGAACAGCGGCCGACCGTTGCCATCGCGGCAACCGAAAGCGGCGCTGCCGGTTTCCTGCAAAGTGCGGTGCAAAGGCTCACCGCCATCGCTGCTTTCCAGCGCCTGACGGAGAGTTTGATTGGGGATTTCCAGCTGGACGATCCGCTCGCGGCTGGGCGAGAGCATGGGGGGATCGGGGACGATTTTTTTCATGCCGCTGCTCCTTCTTTGATGAAGACCGCCGGCATCACTTGCAGATGATGGGTGGCGGCTACGTGCAGGTCTGCAAGACCGGGGAGAAGAAGCAAACCCGGCAGACCCGAAAGTCTCCCGCACGCAGCCACCATAAATCGAACTGAAAACTCAGTGATCTTGAGTGGGTGCTTGGCGCTTCTTGCCTGTTCGGGCTTGCAGACCCGGTCTGCTGATTCGCAGCGACCGGGGCAGCCTAGCCCCGAACATTCAGCAGGCACAAGACGCCAAAACCGCAGAAATGTAACCCCGCGGTTCTCTCGGAAACACCCTACAAATCAAAGAGAAAAACCGCACAAACGCCACGCAACAATCGCCAAAAACCTTCCCCCTGTAGCCGCTGCCGAGCCACGGCGAGGCTGCGATAGGACCGAAGGTCCTCCAGCGCTTTCGAGATCCCTGCGCCCCCTGCGGGGTCGATCGCAGCCTCGCCAGGGCTCGGCAGCGGCTACAGGGTTTAGCGCCGACCGGTAGGTCGCGCTTGGCTTTTGATCTTGCTTTTGATCTACCCGCCCCATCGGCAGGCCGAGTGGAGGTGTTCATCAGGGGGAAGGCGCGCAGCGCCGTACGGCGAAGCCGTACACATCGAGAGGAGGTCGAAGCGAAGCCGACCGGAGGCGATGCCCCCTGATGGACACCGGAGCGAGGGAACCTGAGCGCAGCGAAGGCCGTACGCTAGGGGCAAGCGTTTTTTGGTTACTTTTTTTGGCGTTTGAAAAAAAGTGACCCGCCGTAAGGGCGGAACCCTAAGTGGCCGTTACCGCAGGAATGGATATGTACACCATCCAAAAAATGCAGCGCCAGAACGGACCCCATCGCGGGCAATCGAGCGTCGGCCGGCCGCTCCTACAGAGGTAGAACCAGTCAACTGTCACCCATGTGCTTGAACCGTTCTGTTACCCATGTGGGTGAACTGCATCAGATACAAGTGATCCGCAGTGAGGGCGCCACCGCGGGCAAGTCGGATCCCCGCCCGCTCGCTCCTACAGAAGCCTGCAAAACATGCCTCCCCAACCTCAAGCCGGATACCCCGTAATCTCCCGAATACTGCGATACAACGGCTTGAGCTGGCGATACATCCGCACATACACCTCCCGATACAACCGCTGATAAACCTGCTGCGCCTCAGGCTGCGGTTCGAAGACGTCGGCAACACGGGTCATGCCGGCGATGGCCGCCGGAAAATCCGGATACAGCCCCAACCCCACCGCACAAGCAATCGCCGCCCCCAGCCCCGAGGCCTCATACACATGGGGCCGCTCCGCCGGCAGGCCAAAAATATCCGCGGTCAGTTGCATCGCCGCATCGCTCTGCGATCCCCCCCCCGCCACCCGCAAGCGCGTGATCGGCTGACGAGTACGCCGCTCGATGCGCTCCTTGCCCTGGCGCAAGGCATAGGCCAGGCCTTCGAGAATCGCCCGGTAGATATGTGCCCGGGTGTGCACGTCGCCAAAACCGATCATCGCCCCCTTGGCCTCGACCCCCGGCTCGCGGATGCCCGGCGACCAGTAGGGCTGCAGCATCAGCCCCATGGAACCGGGCGGCACCGCATTGACCAGAGCGTCGAACAGCACCTCCGGCTCCAGCCCCTGCTCCCGGGCCTGCTGCATTTCCCGCAGGCCGAACTCCTGCTTGAACCAGCTGACCATCCAGAAGCCGCGATAGATCATCACTTCGCAGTTGTAATGGTCCGGCAGCGCCGAGGGATAAGGCGGGATCAGCGGAATGATTTCCCGGTAGCCCGAGCGCGTGGTGGTGATGGTCGCCGTGGTGCCGTAGGACAGGCAGGCGGTGGAACCGTCCAGCACCCCGGAGCCCAGCACTTCACAGGCCTTGTCGGCCCCGGCGGCGATCAGCGGCAGACCCTCGGGAATCCCGGTGGCCTGGCTGGCGGCAGCGCTGATATGGCCCAGCACCTCGCCGGGCTTGTGCAGGGTCGGCAACTGTTCGGGGCGCACCGCCAGGGCCTGCCACTTCCAGTCCCGAGGCGCGGCCCAGCGCAGGCGCTTGTAGTCGAACGGCAGGAAGGCCACGCAACAGCCTACCGAGTCGACGAAGCGCCCGGTCAGCCGATGGGTGAGGAATCCCGACAGCAACAACAGCTTGTCGGTGGCCGCCCACACCTGCGGCTGGTGCCGGGCGATCCAGTTGACCTCGGCCTGGGCGCGGAAATAGTCCACCGTGGCCTGGGCGCCGATCAGCTTGAACAGCCAGCCCCAGGGGCCCTTGATGCCGCCCTCGACCTCGGTCTGGCGCTGGTCGAGCCAGAGGATCGCCGGGCGCAGCGGCTGGCCCTGGGCATCGACGTTGATCAGGGTGCCGCGCTGGGTGGTCAGGGACACGCCGCGGATCTGCCGGCGGTCGATACCGGTCTGCTCCCACAGTAGCTGGCAGGCCTCGCCAAGCTTGCGCCAGTAGTAGTCCGGGTCCTGTTCGGCCCAGCCGGGCTGGCTGGAATAGTAGGCCTGCAACTCGACCTTGCCCTTGCCCAGCAGGTTGCCCTGCAGGTCGAACAACAGGGCCCGCACGCTCTGGGTGCCATTGTCGATTGCCAGCAGATAGGGCTTGTCGTGGTTCATGGAGGGCTCTTGAAAAGGCTTCAAAGGACGGCCTCGGGCAGGCTGTGATAACGCTGCCACAGGTCGCAATAACGCTGCTGTTCCTGCTCCCAACGGGTGTCGTCCCAGCCCAGCAGGGGCTGGCACAGCGCTCGGATCGCCGGCAGCTCGGCCGCCGCGCCGTTGGCCAGCAGCAGGCCAAGCCGGGTGCGCCGCAGCAGCAGGTCGTCCAGGTGCAGGACCATCTCGCTGTGGGCGGCGAACGCCAGTTCGGCCCACAAGGTGTCGGTGGCGCCCACACGGTCACACCCCAGGCGCTCCAGCCACTGCGCCAGGCGCGGCAGGTCGCGCCCATGGCGCCCGGCCAGGCGGCGCCACTGGCCGGCGCTCAAGCCGTCGATCGCAAGCGACGGCACCGGCGCGAACACCGCCGCGCCGGTATCCTCCAGGCTGCGCCCGAGCATCGCCGCGCAGGCCTGCAACACCTCGATCGCCTGGGGGCGAAAGGTGGTCAGTTTGCCGCCGGCCAGGGTCACGCAGCCCGGTTCGCACCACAGCGCGTGCTCGCGGGTTTCGTTCGAGGGTTTGCCGGCGGCATTGGCGCCGCCGACCACCGGGCGCACCCCCGACCAGGTCGACAGCACATCGGCGGCCTGGATCCGCGCCTCGGGAAATTGCTGTGTGCAGGCCGCCAGCAGGTAGTCCAGTTCCTCGGTGCTGATGCGTGCGCTCTGGTCGAGGTCTTCGTGGTGATCGAGGTCGGTGGTGCCCACCACCGTGGCGCCCTCCCAGGGAAAGACGAACACCGGGCGCCGGTCCTGGCCATGCAGGAAGCTGAACGCCTGAGCCACTGGCAGGCGCCAGCCCGGCAGCAGCAGATGGCTGCCGCGCAGGGGCCGCAGGTGACGGCTCTCGCCCTGTGGCGCGAAGCGCTCGGCCCAGGCGCCGCTCGCCACCGCCAGCACCGCGCAGCGCAGGGTCAGCGGCTGACCGCTTTCCACATCCTCGACCTGTACCCCGCAGACCCGCCCTTGCTCGCGCAGCAACTGCTGCACGCGCAAGCCATTGAACGCCTCCGCGCCGTCGGCCCGGGCCTCGGCCAGCACCCGCATCACCAGCCGCGCGTCGTCGGTCAGGGCGTCGAGAAAACACGAGCCGCCCAGCAAGCCCCGCGCCTCGATCCCGGGCGCCAGGTAAGCCATCTGCTCAGGGTTGTGGAAGTGATGGCTGCGCCGGCCGGCCAGGGCGTCGTACACCGTCAGCAGGCCGCCGAACACCCGTGGCCCCGGAAACATCCCGCGGTAGTGCGGCATCAGAAAACCCATGGGCTCCACCAGCCCGGGGGCTTCGTCCAGCAGGCGCTGGCGTTCGTGCACCGAATCCCGGGTCAGGCGCCATTGGCCCTTGGCGATGTAGCGCAAGCCGCCGTGGACCATTTTCGAGGAGCGGCTGGAGGTGCCCCAGGCGAAGTCGCGCTGCTCCAGCAACAGGCAGCGCCAGCCGCGCCGCGCGGCCTCGCGCAGAATGCCGGCGCCGCTGATGCCGCCGCCGACCACGATCAGGTCCCAGTCCTGCTGCGCCAGGGTCGGCAGCCGTGCCTGGCGCCATTGGGCGTTCCAGTCCGCGCTCATGGCCTTACTCCTCGAGCAGGGTGCCGGGGTTCAGCCGCCCGGCCGGGTCGAAGTGCCGGCCCAGGCTGCGCAGGGCGGCGATCGCCAGCTCGCCCTTTTCCCGTGGCAGGTAGGGCGCGTGGTCCTTGCCGACGCCGTGCTGGTGGCTGATGGTGCCGTGGTGCTCGACGATGGTCTGGCTGGCGGCGTGCTTGAGCGCCTTCCAGCGGGCCAGGGTCGCCGGGTAGTCCGCCGCCGGGCGAAACACGTAGCTGGTGTAGATGCTCGAACCCTCGCCGTAGACGTGGGACAGGTGGGTGAACACGTGCACCCGCTCGCCTTCGGCCGCCAGGCAGTCCCGCAGGCTGGCCTCGATACGCTGCAGCAGGTTGTCGACGTTGCTCCAGTCGGTGGCGGTTTCCAGGGTGTCGACCACATAGCCGGCGTGCCACAGGTTCTCCCGCAGGTAGGGAAAACGAAAGCGGTTGTGCGCCCATTTCTTGCCCAGCAAGGTGCCGGTGAACACCCCGCCGAAGGCCTTCAGGTGCTGCCGGGCCTGGCGCAGGGACAGGGCATTCTGCTGGCGGTTGCCGGTCACGCCGAAGGTCAGCAGGCACTTGCCCGGCCCGGCGCCGCGCAGCTTCAGGTACTTTTCCAGCCAGGCGATCTGCCGGGGATGGCCGGCCAGGGCCAGCTGGGTTTCGGTTTCCACCGCGTTCGACAGGCGCAGCATGGACAGCGGCACCCGGGCCTGGGTCAGTTGGCGGATGGCCTGCAGCGCCCGTGGCCAGTCGGGCAGGAACACGCCATAGAAACGCTCGTCGTCGGCCAACGGGCTGACCCGCACCTTGACCGTGGAAATGATCCCGAAACGGCCCTCGCAGCCCAGCACCACTTCGCGCAGGTCGGGGCCGGCGGCCGACGCCGGGAACGCCGGGATCTGCAACGGCCCGGCGAAGGTTTCCAGGGTGCCGCCGGCGAACAGCTGCTCGATGCGCCCGTAGCGCAGGGACTGCTGGCCGCTGGAGCGGCTGGCGACCCAGCCGCCCAGGGTCGACAGCTCCCAGGATTGCGGGAAGTGCCCCAGGGTATAACCCCGGGCGCGCAGCTGGCTTTCCACCTGCGGTCCGCTGGCGCCGGGGCCGAAGGTGGCGATCAGGCTGCTTTCGTCCAGCTCCAGCAGGCGGTTCATCCGCGCCATGGACACAGTCAGCACCGGCCGCGCCGAAACCGGCGGGTTGATATGCCCGGCCACCGAGGTGCCGCCGCCGTAGGGGATCAGGCACAGGTCCTGGCGCTCGGCCAGGGCCAGCAGTTCGCGGACCTGTTCGGCGCTTTCGGGAAAGGCCACGGCGTCCGGATAACGCTCCAGCGAGCCTTCGCGCAGGGCCAGCCAGTCCGGCAGGCTCTGGCCGCGGGCATGCAGCAGCCGGTCGTGGGCCTCGATGCTGTAGCGGCCATTGGGCGCCAGGCGCGACGGCGGCACCCGGGCCAGCGCGGTTTCCAGCGAGGCGTCCGCCAGGACCTGCCCGGCGCCGACCCGGGCGCTGAGAAATTCCCTGCTTTGGGCGGGCAACTCGACCACCGTGCCTTGTTCGCCCCAACCGTTCCAGCGTCGCATGCGTGTGCCCCTTGTACCGTGCCTGAAGGTGTTGTCTGCCAGGCCCCCATACTAGTGCGCGGCGCACCGCTGTCACGGTCGCATCGGGCCAGTTCGAGTAGCCAATTGAGTCAGCCGGGGAGCGGCTCCCGCGCCATTTACTTTAGCCCCGCTTTCAAATTACCTTGCAGGGCGCAGACGCCCGCTGGAGCCCCCTCCCCCTCGGTTTTCCAGGCCGCGTCCATCCCCGTTCCGCCGCCAGGAAACCGCCATGCAGAGCCTCGGCTACACCTCGGTCCCCCCGCTGCTCAAATACCTGCGCCATGCCGAGCACCTGGGCATCGCCACCGAACCCGCGCTGGCGGCGGCGGGCTTGCAGGCCGAGCAGTTGAGCGACAACAGCCTGCGCCTGCCCGGCGAGGCCCACGAGCGTTTGCTGGAGTATTTCTGCGCGCACTCGGGGGACCCGTTGTTCGGGCTCAATGCGGCGCGTTTCGTGCTGCCCAACTCGTGGAGCGTGCTGGGCTACATCACCATGAACTGCGCGACCCTGGGCGACGCGATGGACCGCATCATGCCGTTCGAAAAGCTGGTGGGGGACATGGGGACCAGCCGCGCCGAGGTGGTGGACGGCCAGGTGCACCTGATCTGGAACTGCCGCCACCAGCGCCCCGGCACCCGCCGGCACATGGTGGAAAACGTGCTGGCGTCCTGGCTGCTGTACGCGCAGTGGATCGCCGATACCCAGCTGTGCCCGATTGCGGTGTGGTTCGAACACCCGCTGCCGGCCGGGGCCGAACTGGCCCAATACCAAGCGTTTTTCGGCAGCCCGGTGCTATTCGACCAGCCCTATTCGGCGCTGATCGCCCCCCCGGAGTACATGCAGTTGCCGCTGCGCCAGGCCGACGCCCAGCTGCTGCGCACCCTGGAGGAACATGCCCTGGGCCTGATGGCCTCGCTCAGCGAGGCGCCGCTGCCGCAGCAGGTGAAGAACGTGTTGCGCCAGTTGCTCAAGGAAGGCCTGCCGCGCAAGGAGCAGGTGGCGAAACAGCTGGCCATGTCGGTGCGCACCCTGCAGCGGCAACTGCAACAGGCCGGCACCGGCTACCAGCAGATCCTCGACGACCTGCGCCAGGAGCTGGCCGAGCATTACCTGCTGCACAGCGAACTGGCGATCCACGACATTTCCCAGTACCTGGGCTTTACCGAACAGCGCTCGTTCCACCGCACCTTCAAGGGCCGCACCGGCATGACGCCGGGCGAGTTTCGCCAGACCCGACGCACCCACCCGTCCCCGTAACCGCTACGGGGCAACACACGATTCCGGGTTGAATACGCCTCTACCTGTAGCCGCTGCCGAGCACTAGCGAGGCTGCGATAGGACCGAAGGTCCTCCTGCGGTTTCAAGATCCTTGCGCCCCCTGCGGGGTCGTTCGCAGCCTCGCTGCGCTCGGCAGCGGCTACGGGGCAGCGCACGACTCTGGGTTGGAGACGCCTCTACTTGTAGCCGCTGCCGAGCATTAGCGAGGCTGCGATAGGACCGAAGGTCCTCCCGCGGTCTCAAGATCCTTGCGCCCCCTGCGGGGTCGTTCGCAGCCTCGCTGCGCTCGGCAGCGGCTACGTGGTCGGGTTCAGACGCAAATGGCGTTGGTGAACACCAGGCGATTGCCGAAGGGATCGAGCACGGTCATGTCCTGGCTGCCCCAGGGCATGGCCTGGATCTGCGGGTGGGCGAAGCGGTAATCCTTGGCCAGCAGTTGCTGCTGGAAGGCTTCCAGTTCGTCGGTCTCGATGCGCAGCGCCGAGCCCGGGGTGCAGTCGCCGTGATGCTCAGACAGATGCAGCACGCACGCCCCCCGCGACACCTGCATGTACAGCGGGAAGTTGTCTTCGAAACGGTGCTGCCAGTCGAGGGAGAAGCCCAGGAAGTCGATATAGAACTCCAACGCCTTGGCCTCGTCGAAGATCCACAGGATGGGGGTGGTTTTGCCAAAGCTCATTGCGCGACTCCCTGATCAAAGATGCCCACGGTACAACCAGTGGATGTCAGCGCTTCGGCGCGGCGCCCCCTTTCTTTAATGTCACCACGCCATCACTGTGACGGACTCGGCAATTCAGCCGTTGAAGCCTTCGCGCAAATCCCCTTCCCGCGCCAGGAAGCGCCCTTCCCGACGGCCGTTGGCCTGGCCTTCGGCATAGCTGCGCACACCGTTGACCCACACCCCCTCGATGCCTTCGGCAGCCTGTTGCGGACTCTTGAAATCCGCCACATCGCGGACCCGCGCCGGGTCGAACAGCACCAGGTCGGCCCAGTGCCCTTCGCGGATTTCTCCGCGCTGCCTGAGGCCGAAACGCGCTGCCGACAGGCCGGTCATCTTGTGCACGGCGGTGTGCAGCGGGAACAGACCGAGGTCGCGGCTGAAGTGCCCGAGCACCCGCGGAAAAGCGCCCCACAAACGCGGATGGGGGAACGGGTCTTCCGGCAGGCCGTCGGAGCCGATCATCGACAGCGGGTGGGTCAGAATGCGCCGCACATCGGCCTCGTCCATGCCGTAGTACACCGCGCCTGCTGGCTGCAAGCGGCGCGCCGCGTCCAGCAGGCTGATGCCCCACTCGGCGGCGATGTCCTGCAGGTCGCGGCCGCCCTGCTCCGGGTGCGGCGTGGACCAGGTGATGGTGATGCGAAAGGCATCGGTGACCTGCTTGAGGTCGAGGGTCGAGGAACTGGCCGCATAGGGGTAGCAGTCGCAGCCCACCGGATGGTCCTGCGCCGCCTGTTCCAGGGACGCCAGCAACTGCGGGCTGCGGCCCCAGTTGCCGGCGCCCGCGCATTTGAGATGGGAAACGATCACCGGCGCCCTGGCGTGGCGGCCGATCTGGAACGCCTCGTCCATGGCCTCCAGCACCGGTTCGAATTCACTGCGCAGGTGGGTGGTGTACACCGCGCCGAAGGCCGTCAGTTCCTCGGCCAGTTGCAGCACCTCGTCGGTCTCGGCCGAGAAGGCGCTGGCGTAGGCCAGGCCGGTGGATAAACCCAAAGCACCGTCTTCCAGGCTGGCGCGCAACTGTTCGCGCATGGCGCCGATTTCCGCCGCCGTGGCGGTGCGATACAGGTCGTCCAGGTGGTTGCTGCGCAGCGCCGTGTGGCCGATCAGCGCCGCCACATTGACCGCCGGTTGCGCGGCGTCCACCGCGTCGCGGTAGTCGCGAAAACGCGGGTAGACGAAGGCCGCCTGGCTGCCCAGCAGGTTCATCGGGTCCGGCGGGTCACCGCGCAAACTCACCGGCGACGCACTGATGCCGCAGTTACCGACTATCACCGTGGTCACGCCCTGGCTGAGCTTGGGCAGCATCTGCGGCTGGCGGATCACCACGGTGTCGTCGTGGGTGTGCACATCGATGAAACCCGGCGCCAGCACTCGCCCGGCGGCGTCGATTTCCTCCGTGCCCTGCGCCCATTGGAGATCGCCGATATGAGCGATGCGCCCGTCGAGCAGCGCCACGTCGGCGGGGTAGCCCGGGGTGTCGCGGCCGTCGATCACCAGGGCGTTGCGGATCAGGGTGTCGTAGATCATGTCAGTCTCCCAGCGGCAGGCAATCGTCGCCGCCGCGGTAATCGTCCAGGGCCAGTTTGATCCGGCGCAAGCGTTCCTGGTTGTCTTCGGGCAGGGCCAGCGCCAGCTCGGTGGCCAGGACGTCGATGGCCAGCAGCATGCCGTAGCGCGCGGCCGTGGGTTTGTAGATGAAAGAGGTCTCGGCGCTGCTCAGCGGCAGCACCACGTCCGCCAGTTGCGCCAGCGGCGAGTCGGCCAGGGTGATGGCGAGCACGCTGGCGCCGTAGCTGCGGGCCAGTTCGACGGTCTCCAGCAACTCCGGGGTGATGCCGGTCAGGGAGCAGGCGATCAGCGCGTGTTGCGGGCCCAAAGCCGCAGCGGTCACCCGCATCATCACCGGGTCGTGGCAGGCGGCGATGGGGTAGCCGAGGCGCACCAGGCGCACCTGCAATTCGTCGCTGCACAGGGTGGAGCAGCCGCCCATGCCGAAGGCGTGGATCATCTGTGCCTTGCCCAGCAAGCGCACCGCGTCACGAAAGCGCGCCTCGTCGAAGCCCGCCAGGTGCCGATGCAGGGTCGACTCGATATCGCCGACGATCTGCCGGTAGAAGCCCGACTGCTCCGGAGTGCCCGCCGGGTCGAGAAAGCGGCTGCCGACCCCGCTGGCCTGGGCCAGTTGCAGGCGCAGATCGCGCAGGTCGCGGCAGCCCACGCTGCGGGCGAAACGCGACAGGGTGGCAGCGCTGACTTCCGCCTGCTGCGCCAGGTCTTCCAGGCTGGCCGAGGCGGCGAACCCCACATCGTCCAGCATCAGCCGGGCGATGCGGCTTTCGCCGGCGCTGAAGGAATCCTGGCGGGAGCGAATCTGGTAGAGGATGTCCATGGGTGGCACCTGGGCTCAAAGCAATTGGGCAAAACCGAGGGTCAGGGCGAAGGCGACCACCGAGATCAGGGTCTCCAGCACCGTCCAGGTCTTGAAGGTCTGGGTCACGGTCATATTGAAGTATTCCTTGATCAGCCAGAAGCCGCCGTCGTTGACGTGGGAAAAGATCACCGAGCCGGCGCCGGTGGCCAGCACCAGCAGTTCCGGGTGGGGATAACCCAAGCCGATGGCCACCGGCGCCACCACCCCCGAAGCGGTGGTCATGGCCACGGTGGCCGAGCCGGTGGCGATGCGCATCAGCGCGGCGAACAGCCAGCCCATCAGCAGTGGCGACAGCTGGAATTCATGGGCCAGGCCGACAATCTGGTCGGTGACCCCGGCGTCCACCAGGATCCGGTTCAAACCTCCGCCGGCGCCCACCAGCAGGGTGATGCTGGCGGTCGGTGCCAGGCATTCGTTGGTGAACTTGAGGATCGACTCGCGGTTGAAGCCCTGGGCCAGGCCCAGGGTCCAGAAGCTCAGCAGGGTCGCCAGCAACAGGGCGATCACCGAGTTGCCGATAAACAGCAGGAACTGGTTGAGGCCGCTGCCCGGGGTGGAAATCAGGTTGGCCCAGCCGCCGATCAGCATCAGCACCACCGGCAACAGGATGGTGGCCATGGTGATCGAAAAACTGGGCAGGCGGGTGCGCGGCTCACGGTCGAGGAACTGGCGCGCCAGCGGGTTTTCCGCGGGCAGCTGGATGCGCGGCACGATGAACTTGGTGTACAGGGGACCGGCGATGATGGCCGTGGGAATGCCAATCAGGATCGCGTACAGCAGGGTCTGCCCCACCGACGCCTGATAGGCCTGCACCGCCAGCATCGCCGCCGGGTGCGGCGGCACCAGGGCATGCACCACCGAGAGGCCGGCGACCATCGGCAGGCCGACCATCAGGATCGACACGCCGACCCGCCGCGCCACAGTGAAGGCGATCGGCACCAGCAGCACGAAGCCGACTTCGAAGAACAGCGGCAGGCCCACCAGGAAGGCGATGCAGACCATCGCCCAGTGCGCGTTGCGCTCGCCGAAACGCTCGATCAGGGTCCGCGCCACCTGCTCCGCGCCGCCGGACTCGGCCATCATCTTGCCGAGCATGGTGCCCAGGGCCACCACCAGGGCGATATGCCCGAGGGTCTTGCCGACACCCGCCTCGTAGGCCCCCACCACGCCGGACGGCGGCATCCCGGCCATCAGCGCCAGGCCCACCGAGACCAGGGTGATGACAATGAACGGATTGATCCGATAACGCGCGATCAGGACGATCAGCGCAATGATGGCGATGGCGGCATAGCCCAGCAACCAGTAGCCCGATACAGGTGTCATGCGGTACTCCTCGAACAAGGGTCACGTCGAATGGTTGTGAAACTCATTAATCATTTAATGACCTAGGTTTCAAACCGCATGAAAGTAATTTTCGTGAAGAGACATGCTTTGTCGCGGACGGATATGTCGTGTCGCGAATAATGAAAATCGACGGGAGGTATTTTCATCGCCCAAAGCCAGATCCCGGCGGCCAACCGCCGCCCCTTGCAGGATCAGGCATCAGGGGCGGGATCAGACGCTGAACAGCGGGTTGGCGTAGTCGGCCAGCTTGCCCTGGATAAAGTCGAGGAAGCACTGGATGCGCAGCGCCAGCTGCGAGTTGCGGTAGTACACGGCGTTGATCGGCTGGCGATAGCCGCTGTTGAACGGGGCGAGGATTGGGGTGAGACGTCCGGCGCGGATGTCGTCGATGGTCATGAAGTGCGACAGGCAGGCGATGCCCTGCCCCGCCAGCGCCAGGTGGCGCAGGGTTTCGCCGCTGGAGGCGCCGATGCCCGGCTGGATCTGCCAGCGGTCGCCGTGCACGTGGCGCAGCGGCCAGTGGTTGAGGCTTTCGGTCTGGGTGAAACCGAGCAGGGTGTGTTCGCTGAGTTCTTCCACCGTGGCCGGCGTGCCCTGTCGTTCCAGGTACGCGGGGCTGGCGAGGATATGCAGCGGGCTGCAACCCAGGAAACGCGCATGCAGCGTGGAGTCCGCCAGGGTGCCGATGCGGATCGCGATATCGGTGCTCTGCTCCAGCAGGTCGATGATCAGGTCGTTGCTGTTGAGCTCCAGCTGGATGTCCGGGTACAGGCGCCGGAACTCGGCGACGTAGGGCACGATGGCGTGCAGCATGAAGGGCCCGGCGGCGTTGATCCGCAGGCGCCCGGACGGGGTCTGCTGGCGGGACGACAGGCGCTCTTCGAGTTCGTCCATCTGATCGAGGATCAGCTTGGCCTGCTCGAAGAAGTACTTGCCCTCCTCCGTCAGATCCATGCGCCGCGTGGTGCGGTTGATCAGCGTGGTCTCGAGCTTGGCCTCCAGGCGCGACAGGGTGCGGCTGACCGCCGACGGCGTCTGCCCCACCTGCTCGGCCGCCGCGGAGATCGAACCGCACTCGATGACGCAGACGAAGATCTGCAGTTCGTCGGATCTGGCTTTCACGTATGTCCTCTGTCTCGATTGGCTGGCCATGCCCTGTAGCCGCTGCCGCAGGCTGCGATCGCCACCGAAGGGGGCACATCGGGCGTGCGGCGCGAAAACCGATAGTAGCCGGATTTACGCCGGGAGGTTGAACACCGCCTTGAGGTGTTCTTCGTAACGCTTCACGTCGTTCTCGATATTCGGGCGCTTCATCACGTCGACGCAGAGGAAGGTCGGCAACCCGCGCATGCCGAGGAACTGGTTGGCCTTGTGGAACGGGAAGTACACCGCGTCCACGCCCTTGGCCTCGAAGAAGTCGGTCGGGTCGTCGAAGGCTTGCTGCGGCGCGTTCCAGGTCAGCGACAGCATGTACTGCTTGTCGTGGATCAGGCCGCCGCTGCCGTACTTCTGCGAGGCGTCGGAACGGGTGCGGCCGTCGCTGGCGTAAAGGCTGCCGTGGCCTTCGGTGAAGACTTCGTCGATGTATTTCTTCACGGTCCAGGGCGCGCCCATCCACCAGCCCGGCATCTGGTAGACGATCACGTCGGCCCAGAGGAACTTGGCCACTTCTTCCCGGATGTCGTAGCCCTCGTCGATATGGGTGACTTTCACGTCGACGCCGCCGCGGTCCAGCACCGCCACCGCGGTTTCATGCAGGGTCGCGTTGTAGCGGCCGTCGGAGTGGGCGAACTTCTTGCCACCGTTGAGCAACAGTACTTTTTTCATGGGTCCAGCCTCATCAGGAACGACCCTTGGGCGCTGCGAGCAGGTCCGGGTCGAGAAAGTTGAAAACGATGGGGCGGAGAATATCGATGGGAGACGATATGAATAAGCGCGGTTCGGGCAAAAAACATTTGATCGAAAAGCACGAATGGAAGGCGGATTCGTGCCATAGAATTTTTTCACTCTCAATCGCTCTGGAACCGCACCATGTCCGAACAGCACGGTTTTATCCTTCACGCCAAGACCCGCCCGGAAATGTCCGACGCCTTCGAGACGCTGTTTCGCGCCTATGTCGAGCCCAGCCGCGCCGAACCCGGCTGCATCGAATACCACATGCTGCGCGACCAGCAGGACCCGAGCCTGTTCATCTTCTATGAGATCTGGGAATCCCAGGCGCACCTGGACGTGCACTCCAACCTGCCGCACATGAAGGCCTTCTTCGACAAGCGCATGGACTACCTGGAGCGCGACTTCGATATCCGCCGCATCGATATGCTCAGCCTGTCCTCTGCTAATCGCTGATCAGCAAGTGGCCGCCCAGCAGCCCCAGGCCGCTGAAGAACACCCGCTTGAACAACACGGCGCTGATGCGCTGGCGCAATGCCTGGCCCAGCCACATGCCGAGCAACGCAGGCAGCAGCGCCAGCAACGAAGCACCGAGTTCGCCGCCGCCCAGGGCGCCGCGCCCGTACAGGCCGGCCGCCAGGGCCAGGGTGGAGACGGTGAACGCCAGCCCCAGCGCCTGCACCAGTTGGTCCCTGTGCAAACCCAACGCCTGCAGATAAGGCACCGCCGGAATCACGAACACCCCGGTGGCCGAAGTGATCACCCCCGTCACCAGGCCGCAGGCCGGACCCAGCCAGCGCTCCACCCGTGGCGGCAACCGCAGGGTCGGCAATAGCAACCCGCTCAGGGCATAGAGCAACAGCGCCGCCCCCAACGCCCGCACCACCCAGCGCCCGCCGTCGATACCCAGCCACAGGCTGCCCAGCCCGGTGCCGATAGCGATCGCCAGCAGCATCGGCCACAAGCGCCGGAGCAACCCCGGCAGATGCCCGCCGAACGCCAGTTGCCAGACATTGGTCAGGGTCGCAGGAACGATCAGCAAGGCCGCAGCCTGCGTCGGTGCCATAGCCAGGCCGAGCAGGCCCATGGCGACGGTCGGCAGGCCGAGGCCGATCACACCCTTGACCATGCCGGCCAGGACGAAGGTGCCGATCACCAGCAGGGACAGGAGCCAGCCGAGGTTCTGGTAAAACGCGATAGAGGTATTCATGGCGCTATCCTGCGCCGGCGCTGGCGGGGTGAAAATCTGCCATATACTGAGGCAGCCTCTTGCCTGGACAGAGGCTCTGGATTTTCAGCGGCTGTAGCAACCCTTTCGCGGGCAAGCCTCGCTCCTACGTGGAGCGCGTTCTTCTGTAGGAGCGAGGCTTGCCCGCGATAGCCGCAACGCGGCGCTATCAAGGACCCTCTCATGCACTTCGACCTGACCGACCTGCGCCTGTACCTGAACATCCTCGACGCCGGCAATATCACCGCCGGCGCCAGCCGCAGCCATCTGTCCCTGGCCGCCGCCAGTGCGCGGATCCGGGCGATGGAGGCGTCCCTGGGCACCGAGTTTCTCGAGCGCGGGCGCCGCGGCGTAAGCCCCACGCCCGCCGGCAAGGCCCTGGCCCAGCATGCGCGCAGCCTGCTGCAACAGGCCGAACACCTGCGCCAGGACCTGGGGGAATATGCCCGGGGCGTCAAAGGCCAGGTGCGCCTGCTGTGCAACACCACGGCGCTCAGCGAATACCTGCCGGAGCCGCTGGCGGACTTTCTCTGCGCCCACCCCAACCTCGATATCGACCTGCAGGAACTGCCCAGCCTGCGCATCACCCACGCCTTGCGCCAGGGCGCGGCGGACCTGGGGATCGTCTCCGACGCGGTGGACACCCAGGGCCTGGAGACCCGGGCGTTTCGCCACGACCCGCTGGTGCTGGTCCTGCCCGCCGGGCATCCGCTGGCAGCCGCGCAGGCCGTGAGTTTCAGCGACAGCCTGCAGCATGACTATGTCGGCCTCGCCGCCCACAGCGCCCTGGCGGTGTACCTGGAAGAACAGGCGTTGCACCTGGGGCTGCGGATGCCGATCCGCATCCGTGCCGAGGGTTTCGACGGCATGATGCGCATGGTCGCCCGGGGTGCCGGGCTGGCGGTGGTGCCACAGGCCGCCGTCCAACGGCGGGGGCCCGATGCATCGCTCACCGTGCTGCCGCTGACGGAGCCCTGGGCGCAACGCCAACTGCTGCTCTGCGCCCGCAGTTTCGAGCAGCTGCCGGCCTACGCCCGGGCACTCCTGGAAACCCTGGGCCAAGGGTAGGAGCAGCCGGTCGACGCTCGATGGCTCGCGATAGCGTTCGTCGTAACGCTGCGGTGGATGGCCGCTGCGCGGATCGCGAGCAAGCTTCGCTCCTACAGGTTTGCAATCAGACCTTGGACAACGCGCCCGCCGTCGTCCGCGACCTCTTGAAGAACAGCCAGTACACCAGGGTCAGGATCGCCAGGAACGGCACGCCGAACACCAGGGTCATCTTGAAGGCGTCAGTAAAGTAGGTGGTGATCATCACCGCGCCCATCAGCACCAGCCCCAGCAGCGTGCTCCAGGGAAACAGGCGCATGCGGAACGCCAGTTGCTGCTCGCCATGGCGCTGGTGATAACGGCGGAAGCAGTAGTGGGTGAGGAAGATCATGAACCAGGTGAAGATCGCGCCGAACATCGAGATCGCCATCATCAGGGTGAACGAGCTTTCCGGGTACAGCACATTGACCAGGGTCGCCAGGGCGATGCCCGAACTGGACAGCAGCAAGGCATTGAGCGGGATGCCGCTCTTGCTCAAGGCGCCCATGGATTTAGGTGCATAGCCGGCGCGGGACAGGCTGAACATCATGCGCGTGGTGATGTACAGCTGGCTGTTCATGGCCGACAAGGCGGCGATCAGGATCACGAAGTTCATCACCCCGGTGGCGCCGGGAATGCCCAGGGTCTGCATCACCGTGACGAACGGGCTCTGGGCCTTGCCGGCCTGGGCCCAGGGCACGATGGCCAGCATCAGGGCCAGGGTCAGCAGGTAGAACACCACCAGCCGCACTATGGTCGCGCGAAAGGCCTGTTTCACCGCCCGCTGCGGGTCCTCGGCCTCACCGGCGGCCACCGCGATCATCTCCACGCTCAGGTAGCTGAAGATCGAGACGATCACCGCGATCCACATGCCCTGCACGCCGTTGGGAAAAAAGCCGCCGTCGGCGGTGTAGTGGTGCAGGCCGTAGGCGGCGTTGCCGGAGCCGAACACTACGTACACCGCGAGGATGATGAAGCCGACGATGGCGGCGATCTTGATGGTCGAGAACCAGTACTCGAAGTTGCCGAAGGTTTTCACGCTGATGGCGTTGAGCAGGATCAGTACGCTGGAGAACGAGACGATCCACACCCATTCCGGCACGTGGGCGAACCAGTACTTCATGTACATGGCGATGGCCGTGACCTCGGCGCCGACCGCCAGCACGATGGCCGCCCAATAGGCGTAGCGCACCAGGAACCCGGCCAGCGGGCTGATGTAGAACTCGGCGTAGGCGCCGAAGGAGCCGGAGGTGGAATGGGCCACGGTCATTTCCGCCAGGCAGCCCATCAGCAGCAAGGTGATGAGCGCGCCGATGGCGTAGCTGAGCAGCACGCTGGGGCCGGCATAGCCGATGGCGTAGGCGCTGCCCATGAACAGCCCGGTGCCGATCGCCCCGCCGATGGCGATCATGCTCATCTGCCCGGCCGTGAGCTGGCGCCTGAGGCCATGCTCACGCTTGGATATGGCTTCGAAGCCGGTGTTGTCGTTCATGTTTCTGTCCTCTGGATATTGTCTTTCTTGAAGAGAGCACATCGTTGGGGTAACGCGTTGGGGCCGCCCTGCAGGGCAGCGAATGGATCAGAAAATATTCAACGGATATTCGATGATGAGCCGGACTTCATTGTTGTCGGTGGTATCCGCCCGAGCCACCTGGCCGGTTGAGCGCAGCGTGCCCTGGCGCACCCGCACCGACAGATCCTTGGCCTTGCCGGATTGCACGACATAGCGCGCTTCAAGGTCTCGTTCCCAGCGCTTTCCGTCGCTGCCGTAACGTCCGTAGGCGCCATTGGCTCCACCGTCATAGTGGCTGTCGTCGATATGATCGCCGCTGACATAACGCGACATGAAACTCAGCCCCGGCACGCCGAAAGGCGCCATGTCCACGTCATATCGCAGTTGCCAGGAGCGCTCGTTGGGTGCGTTGAAATCGACGATCTGTATGGAGTTGGCGAGAAAAATCGAGGTGCCCGGCTGCTGGTCGAATCCCAGATAGTCGAACGGTTCATCGCCATCGACGCGTTGGTAAGCCAGGGTCAGGCGATGGGCGCCGACCTTGTAGGAGCCGGCCAGCGACCAGGTGGTATTGTCGATCTCCCCGGCCAGGCTCCGACCGGTGTCGTGGGTGCGGTAAAGATTGAAGTCGAGGTTCAGCGACTGGTTGCCGCTTACGGGGTAGGTGTAGTTGGCATTGGCGTAGTACTGCCGCCAGATATCGGTGAACTGCGAGCCGTACAGGCTGACGCTGAACTGGTCGTTCAGGGCATAGAGGCCGCCCAGATAATCGACGCTGCGGGTTTCCACGCCGGCATACAACGCCTTGAGGGCGCCGTCGCCATTGGTCGATGCACTGTCGTTGCCTGAAGTGAAGTGCCCGGCGTCGAGCTGCAGACCGTTCCATTCGCTGCTGGTCAGCTGAAAGCCGTTGGCCCGCTGGGTGAACAGCCGCGCGTTGCCCGTGCCGAACACCGGGTTGAGCGGAGTCAAATTGCCGTATTTGAGTTCGGTTTTCGAGATCCGCATCTTGAGCGCGCCACCCGCTTCGGAATATTCATCCTCGGCGCGACCGTCGGCGTCGAGCGGCAACAGACCCGTACCGCTGCGCCCCTTGCCGCTGTCGAGTTTGATCCCCACTTGCGCGAAGGCGTCGATGCCCAAGCCCACGGTTCCCTGGGTATAGCCGGATCGGTAATCCAGCAGGATGCCATGAGCCCACTCGTTCCGATAATTCTGCGCGCCGGGGTTGTTGAGGTTGTTGCGATAGAAATAGAAGTTGCGGTTGGTCAGGGTCAGGCTGCTGTCTTCGACGAATCCATTGTCGGAGGCGGCGTACGCCTGTTGGCCGAGACAAGTACCGATGGCAAGCGGCAAGGCTGCCCAGAGGGACGGCTTCATTCTGCGTGTTCCTTATTATTATGTTTTCTCAGAACGCTTTATTGGAGGCGACCGAAGCCCTGCCGCCGCAAAATCGCAACGGCAGGACTACGAGGCCAGGGGTATCAGGTGACGCTGTGGCGCACCTGGAACTGCGCTTGGGACCAGGTTTTCTGATCAAGGATTTCGCCGAGGATCTGCACGGCATCCCAGACTTCGGTGAAGCTTGTGTAAAGAGGGGTAAAGCCGAAGCGCATGATCCGCGGCTCGCGGTAATCGCCTATCACGCCCCGGGCGATCAGGGCCTGGACCACCGCATACCCTTCGGGGTGCTCGAAGCTGACATGGCTGCCGCGCTTGTTGTGTTCACGCGGGGTGACCAGTTTCAGGCCGTGACCGGCGCAGCGCAGCTCCACCAGCTCGATGAACAGGTCGGTCAGGGCCAGGGACTTGCGCCGCAGGCTGGCCATGTCGGTCTGCTCGAAGATCTCCAGGCCGCACTCGACCATCGCCAGCGAGGTGATCGGCTGGGTGCCGCACAGGTAGCGGGCGATACCGCTGCTCGGCTGATATTGCGTCTCCATGGCGAACTGCCGCGCATGGCCGAACCAGCCGGCCAGGGGCTGCGTGACCAGATCGCAGAGCTGCGGCGACACCCAGGCGAAGGCCTGGGAACCCGGCCCACCATTGAGGTACTTATAGGTGCAACCGATGGCATAGTCGGCGCCGGCCTGCTTCAGGTCCACCGGCACCGCACCAGCGGAGTGGGCCAGGTCCCACAGGCTCAGCGCGCCGCATTCGTGGGTCAGCGCGGTGACCGCCGGCATGTCGTGCATGTAGCCGGTCTTGTAGTTGACGTGGGTGAGCATGACCACCGCGGTGTCGTCGCCGATGGCCTGGGGCAGTTCCTCGGGGCTGTCCACCAGGCGCAGGGAATAACCCTGCTGGAGCATCTCGCTCAGGCCTTCGGCGATGTACAGGTCGGTGGGAAAGTTGCTGCTCTCGCTGACGATCACCCGCCGCTGCGGCGCCCGTAGCGCCTGCACGCGCAAGGCTGCGGCAAGCACCTTGAACAGGTTGATCGAGGTGGTGTCGGTGATCACCACTTCGTTGGCGTCGGCACCGATCAGCCGGGCCAGGCGGTCGCCCAGACGCTGCGGCAGGTCGCGCCAGCCGGCGCTGTTCCAGCTGCGGATCAGGCCATCGCCCCACTCCTCGGCGATCACCTGCTGCGCCCGTTGCAGCGCCGCCACCGGGCGCGCGCCCAGGGAGTTGCCGTCGAGGTAGATCACCCCTTCGGGCAGGGCGAACTGGTTGCGCAGTGGCGCCAGCGGATCCTGGGCGTCGAGGGCCAGGCAGTGGTTTCTTGTTGTCATGGGAAGTCCTGTTTTCACTATGGCGTACGACTGCGCCGGGGATATCGGCAGCAGCACGGTGAAGAAATAATGAACGAAGCCCTGGAGAATTTTCGTGCAAAATGCGTTGCAAGAGCGGCACAAGCTCGAAGATTATTCGACTACAACCTATAAAAACGCGGATAAATGCCAACCATGATTCTCGACTCCACAGACCTGCGCCTCCTGCACTTCCTGCAACAGGACGGCCGTATCAGCAACCAGGAACTGGCGGAAAAAGTCGCCCTCTCGCCCTCGGCCTGCCTGCGCCGCCTGCGCCTGCTGGAGGGCGAAGGCATCATCAGCGGCTACCGCGCGGTGCTCAACGCCGAGCGCCTGGGGATCGAGCTGGAGGCCATCGTCCACGTGTCGCTGCGCCAGGACGTGGAGGACTGGCACGAGACCTTTATCAAGAAGGTCCAGCAGTGGCCGGAAGTGGCCACCGCCTACGTGATCACCGGCGCCAGCAACTACGTGCTGCGGGTCCAGGCGCGCAACCTCAAGCACTTCTCGGATTTCATCGTCAATCACCTGAACCGCACGTCCGGGGTCACCGATATCCGCTCGGAAATCATCCTGCAGAAAATCAAGGAACAGGACGGCCTGCTGGACCTGGTACCGCGCAAATGATCAGAAGCCGCCCAGGCGCCGCGCGTCGTGGCGCTGCAAGGTGACGCTGGGCGATTCGCCGAACAGCTTGCGGTACTCGGCGGAGAACCGCCCCAGGTGGCTGAAGCCCCAGCCCAGGGCGATCTCGGAAATGGTCCGCGCCGAGCCGTGCTCGAGGATTTCCTGGCGCACCGCGGTGAGCCGGTATTTCTTCAGGTAGGCCATCGGCGACAGGGCGAAGTACTTCTTGAACGCCTCGAACAGCTTGAAGCGCGAGACCCCGGCGGCGGCCTCCAGGTCCTCCAGGCACAAGGGTTCCCGGGCGTTGGCGTGGATATGCTGGCGGGCGCGGAGCAGGTAGTGCGGCAGCTTGACCTCCAGCACCTCGCGCAGCTGGGCCGAGTAGTTGTTCGGCTGGGCCAGGATCAGGCCCTTGATCAGCGAGCTTTCCAGGTCCCGGGTGAACGCCAGCTGCTCGTACAGCTCGCTGCTGCGCTCCAGTTCGCCGATGAAATACTGCGCCATGCGCCACCAGGAGGCCGACGCGCCCTGCACCGCATCCATCACCGCCTCGAAGCGCAGCGGCGCCTCGGGCGGGCGTTGCAGCAAGGCTTCCAGGGCCTCGCTCATGGCCGCCCGGGTAATCACCACCTGGATTTTGCGGCAGTCGCCGGAGATCGCCAGCATCTGGCTTTCGTTGGGCGCGATGATCACCCCCTGGTCGCGGTTGGAACGCAGCAGCCGGCCGTCCTTGCTCAGTTCCTGGTCGCCGCTCAGCGGCAGGCTCAGGCTGTAGCTGCTGAAATGTTCGGCGTCCTCGATGTCGATGGTGACGTCGGTGCCGTACTCGATGGTGCCCAGGGTCGTGGCCCGGGACTTGAACACGTTGGCGCTGTGGTGAAAGCGGATGCGCTCGGGGGTCGCGGTCTCGAGCCGGTGCGGGCCGCAGATGCCCGACATCCAGCTGCGCGCCCCTTCGAGGTCGAAGCGATCGATACGAATATCGCGAAACTGCGAATCGGCCTTGCTATTCATCACGGCGCACCCACGGCAATTTTCGCGCGCTCTGACGGCGCGTCTGGTTGGAAGTACTGACCTGCAGGAGCAAGTTTTGCGCCACCGTCCAGCACTGCCAACTGCCTGGATAGCAATTGCCGACTAAGTGGATAGAACCTGCTCGCCCCTGGCCGAAAACCCGCGCCAGGCTGCGCCAAACGGTAGCTCATCGGCGCATCGCGGTGCAGCCGTTGATCGCCTGGGGCGCCGGCCCTGGGTATTTCCCCCACACCCGAACCCCGCCCCGTAGCCCCTGTAGCCGCTGCCGAGCCCTGGCGAGGCTGCGATCGGCCGCGCAGCGGCCGCCAGGCCAAGCACCGCCGAGTATCAGGCACACCGCGCCGTCAGGTTTACGGGGCTGCGCCCCGATCGCAGCCTCGCTAAGGCTCGGCAGCGGCTACGGGTGATCGGGCTGTTCAATTTTGTGGATGGCCTTGGCCGACTAAGCGGATAGCCACCCGGGCGCCCCACTCTCTCTAATGCAGGCACCGATTGGCCTGAATAAAAAAGGTACTCACTCATGAGTGGTGCAAGAAACGCAGAACAATGGAAAAGCTTCATCGACGGCTGCCTGGACTTCCGCCCCGACGACGGCGTATTCCGCATCGCCCGGGACATGTTCACCGAGCCCGAGCTGTTCGACCTGGAGATGGAACTGATCTTCGAGAAGAACTGGATCTACGCCTGCCACGAAAGCGAGCTGGCCAATAACCACGACTTCGTCACGATGCGCGCCGGACGCCAGCCGATGATCATCACCCGCGACGGCGAAGGCCGGCTCAACGCACTGATCAACGCCTGCCAGCACCGCGGCACCACCCTGACCCGGGTCGGCAAGGGCAACCAGTCCACGTTCACCTGCCCGTTCCACGCCTGGTGCTACAAGAGCGACGGACGCCTGGTGAAGGTCAAGGCGCCGGGGGAATACCCCGAGGGCTTCGACAAAGCCACCCGCGGCCTGAAGAAGGCCCGCATCGACAGCTACAAGGGCTTCGTCTTCATCAGCCTCGATACCCAGGCCGACAACGCCCTGGAAGACTTCCTCGGCGACGCCAAGGTGTTCTTCGACATGATGGTCGCCCAGTCGCCCACCGGCGAACTGGAAGTGCTGCCGGGCAAATCCGCCTACACCTACGACGGCAACTGGAAGCTGCAGAACGAGAACGGCCTCGACGGTTATCACGTGAGCACCGTGCACTACAACTACGTGGCCACGGTGCAGCACCGCCAGCAGGTCAACAGCGAAAACGGCAGCGCCGGCACCACCCTCGACTACAGCAAGCTCGGCGCCGGCGACGCCGACACCGACGACGGCTGGTTCGCCTTCGAGAACGGCCACAGCGTGCTGTTCAGCGACATGCCCAACCCCGCGGTGCGCTCCGGCTACGCCAGCATCATGCCGCGGCTGGTGGAGGAGTACGGCCAGGCCAGGGCCGAATGGATGATGCACCGCCTGCGCAACCTCAACATCTACCCCAGCCTGTTCTTCCTCGACCAGATCAGTTCCCAGCTGCGGATCATCCGCCCACTGGCCTGGAACAAGACCGAGATCATCAGCCAGTGCATCGGGGTCAAGGGCGAGTCCGACGCCGACCGGGAAAACCGCATCCGCCAGTTCGAGGACTTCTTCAACGTCTCGGGCATGGGCACCCCGGACGACCTGGTGGAATTCCGCGAGGCCCAGCGCGGTTTCCAGGGCCGCCTGGAGCGCTGGAGCGATATCTCCCGCGGCAGCCACCGCTGGGAAACCGGGCCGACCCGCAACAGCGAGGCCATCGGCATCCGGCCGGCCATGACCGGCACCGAATTCACCCACGAAGGGCTGTACGTCAACCAGCACGGCAACTGGCAGCGCTTCCTGCTCGAAGGCCTGGCCCGCAAGGTCGCCGCTGAACAATCCCTCAAGCTCAAGGAGGTGTGACGATGAACGCCGACCTGCAATACCGCATCGAGCAGTTTTTCTACCGCAAATCCGAGCTGTGCGACGCCCAGGACTGGGACGCATACCTCGAACTCTTCGACCCGCGCAGCGAGTTCCACCTGCCGCAATGGGACTCCGAGCATGTCTACACCACCGACCCCAAGCGCGGCATGTCGCTGATCTACTATGCCAGCCGCTCGGGCCTGGAAGACCGGGTGTTCCGCATCCGCACCGGCAAGGCCGCCTCGACCATTCCCATGCCGCGCACCCTGCACAACATCGCCAACGTGCGCATCGCCGAGCAGGCCGACGGCAGCCTGCAGGTGCGGCTGAACTGGCACACGCTGTTCTATCGCCTGGCCACCGCCGAGCAGTTCTTCGGCCATGCCACCTACAGCCTCATGCCCCACGGCGACAGCTGGCGGATCACCCGCAAGCATGTGCTGCTGCTCAACGACACCATCAATTCGGTGCTCGATTTCTACCACCTCTGACGGAGACCGGGCATGAACCACAAGGTCGCGTTCAGCTTTGCCGATGGCAAGACGCTGTTCTTTCCGGTGAACGCCAACGAAATACTGCTCGATGCCGCCCTGCGCAACGGCATCAAACTCCCCCTGGACTGCCGCGAAGGGGTCTGCGGCACCTGCCAGGGCCGCTGCGAATCCGGCCGCTACAGCCAGGACTACGTGGACGAGGAAGCCCTCACCAGCACGGACCTGGCCCAGGGCAAGATGCTCAGTTGCCAGACCCGGGTGCAGTCCGACGCCACCTTCTACTTCGACTTCGATTCCAGCCTGTGCAGCGCCGCGGGACCGGCGCCGCTGAGCGCCACGGTCAGCGAGGTACGCCAGGTGTCCGACAACACGGCGATCCTGCAACTGCAGCTGGACCAGGGCCAGGCGCCGCTGGACTTCCTGCCGGGGCAGTACGCCCGGTTGTCGGTCCCCGGCACCTCGTGCAAGCGCTCCTACTCGTTCGCCAATCGCTCGGGCAGCCAACAGTTGCAGTTTCTCCTGCGCCTGCTGCCCGACGGGGCGATGAGCAACTACCTGCGCGAACGCTGCCAGGTCGGCGATCGCATCGAGCTGGAGGCGCCGCTGGGGGCCTTCTACCTGCGCCATATCGTCCGCCCGCTGGTGCTGGTGGCCGGCGGCACCGGCCTGTCTGCGCTGCTGGCGATGCTCGAACAGCTGGTCGCCGACGGCTGCACCCGGCCCGTGCACCTGTACTACGGCGTGCGCCACGCCGCCGACCTGTGCGAAACCGCGCGCATCGAGGCCTATTCCGGGCAATTGCCGGGCTTTCGCTACACTGCGGTGGTCAGCGAGCCGGCGGCGGACTGGCCGGGCAAGCGCGGTTACATCGCCGAGCATTTCGATTGCAGTGAACTGCGCGACGCCCCGGTGGACATGTACGTCTGCGGACCGCCGCCGATGGTCGAATCGATCCGAATCTGGCTGCAAGATCAGCAACTTGAGAGCGTTCAGCTGTATTACGAGAAGTTCACCGAGAGTAATATCTGATCCGTCAGCATTCAGCCGAGATCTGGCCGCGAATACGGGCAGATCTGATAACAACGATAAAGAGAGCGTGTGTAGTGGATGAGATCCTGAAAACCGGCGAACTCAAGCGTGGCTTGAAGAATCGCCATATCCAGCTGATTGCCCTGGGCGGGGCGATCGGCACCGGCCTGTTCCTGGGCTCAGCCGGCGTGCTCAAGTCCGCCGGCCCGTCGATGATCCTCGGTTATGCGATTGCCGGGTTCATCGCCTTCCTGATCATGCGCCAGCTCGGCGAGATGATCGTCGAGGAGCCGGTGGCCGGCTCCTTCAGCCACTTCGCGCACAAATACTGGAGCGGCTACACCGGCTTTCTCGCTGGCTGGAACTACTGGGTGCTGTATGTCCTGGTGGGCATGGCCGAACTCACGGCCGTGGGCAAGTACATCCAGTTCTGGTGGCCCGAGATCCCGTCCTGGGTCAGCGCGGCGGCGTTCTTCGTGCTGATCAACCTGATCAACATGATGAACGTGAAGAACTTCGGCGAGATGGAGTTCTGGTTCGCGATCATCAAAGTGGTGGCGATCATCGGCATGATCGTCCTCGGCTGCTACATGCTGTTCAGCGGCACCGGCGGCCCGCAGGCGGCGGTGAGCAACCTGTGGAGCCACGACGGCTTCTTCCCCAACGGCGGCACCGGCCTGCTGATGGCCATGGCCTTCATCATGTTCTCCTTCGGCGGCCTGGAGCTGGTGGGCATCACCGCCGCCGAGGCCAGCGAGCCGCGCAAGGTGATCCCCAAGGCGATCAACCAGGTGGTGTACCGGGTGCTGATCTTCTACGTCGGCGCCCTGACCGTGCTGCTCAGCCTGTACCCCTGGAACGAGCTGCTGGTCAGCCTCAACGCCTCCGGCGACTCCTACGGCGGCAGCCCGTTCGTGCGGATCTTCTCGCTGATCGGCAGCGACGCCGCGGCGCAGGTGCTGAACTTCGTGGTCCTGACCGCGGCGCTGTCGGTGTACAACAGCTGCGTGTACAGCAACAGCCGCATGCTCTACGGCCTGGCCGAACAGGGTGACGCGCCCAAGGCGATGATGAAGCTGAACAAACAGGGGGTGCCGCTGCTGGCGCTGGGCGTCTCGGCGCTGATCACCCTGCTCTGTGTGCTGGTCAACTACCTGGCGCCCCATGAGGCCCTGGAGCTGCTGATGGCCTTGGTGGTCGCGTCGTTGATGATCAACTGGGCGCTGATCAGCCTGACCCACCTGAAGTTCCGCAAGTCCATGAACCGGCAAGGCATAGTGCCGTCGTTCAAGACCTTCTGGTTCCCGTTCAGCAACTACCTGTGCCTGGCCTTCATGCTGGTGATCATTGGCGTGATGCTGATGATTCCGGGAATCCGGGTGTCGGTCTACGCCATTCCGGTCTGGGGCCTGCTGATCTGGGCCTTCTATCGCCTGCGGCTGGCCAGGGCCGACGCTCGGGCGGTGGCCTGACAGAACGGCGGTGCGCCCATCGCGGGCAAGTCGGATCGCCGCCCGCTCGCTCCTACAGAAGCGCAGCTTGCCCACGATAAACGATGACCCGGTGGCCCCGATGACAACGCCCCCGTGTCCAACATGAAAAAGGCCCGGCATTCGATGAATGCCGGGCCTTTTTCCTGCCTGTCGTTTACAGCGTCGAACGCACGCGCCACAGCTCGGGGAACAGCACGGTGTCGAGCATCTTGCGCAGGTAGCCGACCCCTTCGGTACCGCCGGTGCCGGGCTGGAAGCCAATGATGCGCTCCACCGTGGTCACATGACGGAAGCGCCACTGGCGGAAGGAGTCCTCAAGGTCGATGAACTTCTCCGCCAACTGGTACAGGTCCCAGTACCGCGACGGGTCGGCATACACCTCATGCCAGGCCGCCTCCACCGAAGGGTCATGCCGGGTCGGCTCGCGGCTGCTCAGGGCCAGGCGCTCGGGGTCGATGGCCAGGCCGGACCTGGCCATCAGGCCAATGGCCTCGTCGTACAGCGACGGCGTGGCAATCGCCAGCTCCAGCTCCTGGAGCAGCTCCGGACGGTGGGCATGGGGACGCAGCAGGGTCGCGCTCTTGTTACCGAGAATGAACTCGATCTCGCGGTACTGGAACGACTGGAAGCCCGAGGAATGCCCCAGGTACGGACGGATCGACTTGTACTCGGACGGGGTCATGGTCGCCAGCACCGCCCAGGCGTGCACCAGCTGGTCGAAGATCCGCGACACCCGCGCCAGCATCTTGAACGCCGGCTGCAACTGCCCCTGATGCACATGCTCGCGAGCCGCATTGAGCTCATGCAGCATCAGCTTCATCCACAGCTCCGAGGTCTGGTGCTGGATGATGAAGAGCATTTCGTTATGGTCCGGCGACAGGGGGTGCTGGGCATTGAGGATGCGCCCCAGGTCCAGGTAGTCGCCGTAGCTCATGGAATCGGAAAAATTCAGCTCGGCGTTATGCCAGCCATCGGGCGGCGGGCTGCTCGAGTAAGGACATTGACTCATCGCGTGGGCTCCTCATGTCGGGTCGCGGCTGATCGATCCCCCGTCGCAGGCCCTGGTGGAGGGCGCATGGGGGTCGAAGCTTCGTTGTTGTAGAAACCGTTGTAAAAACCGTTGTGAAAATTATCGCGGCAAAGGCCGCAGGATCGCACGCACCGGGCTCGCATCCAGATGGGCGAAGCGCAGGGGCAGCGCGATCAGTTCGTAGTCGCCCGCGGGCACCTCGTCGAGCACTATGCCTTCCAGAATCGCCAGGCCATGGCGGGCCACGGCGTTATGGGCATCCATGGTTTTCGACTGCTGCGGGTCGAGGGACGGGGTATCGATGCCGATCAGGCGTACGCCGTGGCTGGCCAGCAGCTCGACGGTTTCCTTGGCCACGGCGCTGAAGTCCGGGTCCCAGGTGCTCAACGGTGCCTGTCGGTAGGTACGCAGCAGCACCCGTTCGGGCAGGTTGTCCAGGTGGCCCTCCAGGTGCCGGGGCAATACCAGCGGGCCGCAGCCCAGGCAATGCACGACCCGGCACGGGCCGAGGTAGACGTCCAGCGGCACCTCGCCGATCGGCGCGCCATCAGCGCTGTAATGCAGCGGCGCGTCGACATGGGCGCCGGTGTGCGGCGACAGGGTGATGCGCCCGACATTCACCGGGCATTCGGGTCCGTACTGCCAGACCCGCTCTTCCTGGAACGGCGTGTCGCCAGGCCAGGTCGGGGTCGCAGTACTCAGGGGCGGGCTGATATCCCACCAGCTTGGGGTTGTGTTCATCGCGTTGCTCTCGGCCACTTCGACCTGAATCATACGAGCGATGCCCGTGAAGATTCTTGCGAAATACTCCGGTAAGCGTGGAATCTTTCGCATGAAATGCAAGGAAAGTTCTGATTAGCGCTTGGAAATTTCAATGCCATTTCACCGGCGAACACTGCGTTTCTGGACACCCCGATGTCGAGTACAGACAACCAAGCGGATGCCGGGCGCTATAGGGTGCGACTTCAGTTCGCCCTACTGCCTGGAGCCATCATGACTCGTCCGATTACCGTCCTCCGCGATACCCACCCGCTGCCCGTGCTCGACGCCTGCAAATGGGAAAAACTCGAAGGCGACCCGCACACCGTCAACCTCAACGCCTACACCAGCGAAGACGGCAGCAAGATCATGGGCACCTGGATCTGCACGCCCGGCAAATGGCGGGTGGACTACGTGAAATGGGAGTACTGCCATTTCCAGGAAGGCTACTGCGTGATCACCCCGGACGGCATGGCGCCGATCCACCTGCGCGCCGGTGACATCTTTGTGGTCGAGCCGGGGATGAAAGGCACCTGGGAAGTGGTCGAGACCGTGCGCAAATACTTCGTTTTCGCCTGATCGGCCGGGTACACCGCGGACCTGTAGGAGCGAAGCTTGCTCGCGATGGCGATATCTCAGACACACCGCCTCGCGGGCAAGCCTCGCTCCTACAGTTTTTTCTACGCCAGACATAAAAAACCGGGAGCCCACCCGACATGGGTCCCGGAAACGTGCAGCGTTCACAGCTATTGGCCCGGCCTGCGACCGCTGAAGGTCGCAGGCCGGGGTCGTTCCTAGTTCGGCTTGCGGTAGCTGTTGACGATGGCCGAGAAGTCCAGGCCCCCTTCCCCACGCAGGCTCATGGCCTGGTACAGCTGCTGCGCCACGGCGCCCAGCACCACCGGCTGATGCGCCTGGCGCGCAGCTTCGGTGGCCAGCCCCAGGTCCTTGAGCATCAGCTCGGCGCCGAAGCCGCCGGTGTAGCCGCGCGCGGCCGGCGCGGTTTCGATCACCCCGGGCCAGGGGTTGTAGGTATCGGAGCTCCAGCAGCGCCCGGTGGAGCTGTTGATGATGCCCGCCAGCACCTGGGTGTCGATCCCCAGGGCATTGCCCAGGGCCATGGCCTCGCTGACGCCGATCATCGAAATGCCCAGCAGCAGGTTGTTGCAGATCTTGGCGATCTGCCCGGTCCCCACTTCACCGCAGTGCACGATATTGCGCCCCATCTGCGCCAGGACCGGCTGCAGGGTGGCGAACAGTTCGGCGCTGGCCCCGACCATGAAGGTCAGGGTGCCCGCCGCCGCGCCGCCGGTGCCGCCGGAGACCGGCGCATCGGCCATGGCCACGCCTTGCTTGGCGGCGGCCGCCGCCACATCGCGGGCGGTCTGCGGATCGATGGTGCTGCAATCCACCGCCGGCGTACCACGGGCAATCCCCGCCAGCACGCCGTCGTCGCCCAGCCAGACGCTGCGCACATGGGCGGCGGCCGGCAGCATGGTGATCACCAGTTCGCTGCCTTCGGCGGCGGCGCGAGGCGAGGCGCTGATGCTGCCCCCCAGCCCGGCCAGTTCCTTGAGCACGGCCTGGTTCAGGTCGAACAGGTTCAGCTGATGCCCGGCCTTGAGCAGGTTGCGCGCCATGGGCGCGCCCATGTTGCCGAGGCCGATGAATGCGATTTTCATGAGCGACTCCTCAACGCAAATGGATGGTGGTGTTCACGCCATCGTTGACGCTGTCGTCGTCGAACCAGCGGCTGGTGACGGTCTTGGTCTGAGTGTAGAACTGCACCACTTGCTTGCCGTAAGGGCCCAGGTCGCCCAGCTTGGAACCGCGGGAACCGGTGAAGCTGAAAAACGGTACCGGCACCGGAATCGGGATATTGATCCCGACCTGGCCGACATCGATCTCGGCCTGGAACTTGCGGGCCGCCGCGCCGCTCTGGGTGAACAGGCCGGTACCGTTGCCGAAGGGGTTGCTGTTGACCAGGGCGATGGCCTGGTCGAGGGTGTCCACTTCCAGCACCACCAGCACCGGACCGAAGATTTCCTGGGTGTAGATCTGCATGTCGGTGGTCACCCCGGAGAATAGGGTCGGACCGACGAAGTTGCCTTGCTCGAAGCCCGGCACCTTAATGTCGCGGCCATCCAGCTCCAGCTTGGCGCCTTCCTTGATGCCGCTTTCGATCAGGCTCAGCACGCGCTCCTTGGCCCGCTTGGAAATCAGCGGCCCGACGTCGGTGCCCGGCTCGCTGCCGGCATTCACCTTGAGCTTCTGCGCCAAGGCCTTGAGGTCCGGCAGCCACTGTTTCGCCGCGCCCACCAGGACCACTACCGAAGTGGCCATGCAACGCTGGCCGGCCGCGCCGAAACCGGCACCGACCAGGGCATTGAGCGCCTGTTCGCGGTTAGCGTCGGGCAGCACCACGGCGTGGTTCTTCGCCCCCATCATCGACTGCACGCGTTTGCCGTGCTTGCCTGCCAGGTCATAGACATGGGTGCCGACCGCGGTGGAGCCGACGAACGACACCGCCTTGATGTGCTGATGAGTGCACAGCTTGTCCACCACGTCCTTGCCGCCATGGACCACGTTGAGCACGCCAGGCGGAACCCCGGCTTCCAGCGCCAGCTCCACCAGCAGCATCGTCGACAGCGGGTCCTGCTCCGAAGGCTTGAGCACGAAGGTGTTGCCGCAGGCGATGGCCATCGGGAACATCCACAGCGGAATCATCGCCGGGAAGTTGAACGGGGTGATCCCGGCGCAGACGCCGATCGGCTGGCGCAGGGTGTAGGTATCGACACCGCCGGCGACGTTCTCGGCGAACTCGCCCATCTGCAGGCTGCCGATCGAGCAGGCATGCTCGACCACTTCCAGGCCACGGAAGATGTCGCCTTCGGCATCGGCGATGGTCTTGCCCTGTTCGGCGCTGAGGACCAGGGCGATGCGCTTGGAGTGCTCGCGGATCAACGCCTGGAGCTTGAGCATGATGCGCATCCGCGCGCCGATCGGGGTCAGTTTCCAGGTCTGGAAGGCCCGCTGCGCGGCTTCGATGGCGGCGTCGACTTCATCCGCCGTGGCGAATGGCACCTTGGCCAGCACCTGCTGGGTGGCCGGGTTGGTGATGTCGTGCCATTCGCGGGTCTTGGACTCGACCCACTGGCCGTCGATCAACAGCTTGACCTGCTGCAGGGTGGTGCCGTCGGGATTGAGGGATGCGTTCATACGGGTCTCCTGACTTCTTGAGGTTCTTATGCAGGGAGCCAAGGCGTGGGACCGCCTTGAAACGAGGCGTGCGTCGCGAGTTGGTTGTCGGACTGTTTTTGGAGTATAGATGTGCAAACTTCTAATAAGAACGCACATAAAATCCGGTCCATCATGCAAAAAAACATCACCTCCCTCGGTTCGCTGAACTGGGACGACCTGAAGTTTTTCCTCGAAGTCGCCCGCACCCGCAAGGCCAGCAGCGCCGCCAAGCGCCTGGCGGTGGACTACACCACGGTGTCGCGGCGCATCGGTTCGCTGGAGGTCGCGCTGGGCACCCTGCTGTTCGAAAAGTCCCGGACCAACGGCTTCGTGCTGACCGCCGAAGGCCAGCGGCTGCTGGGTTATGCCGAGTCGATCGAAAGCACCCTGCACATGGCCTGTGAACAGGTCTCGGGCTCGGGCGTGGCGCTCTCGGGCCATGTGCGCATGGGCTGCACCGAAGGCTTCGGCAGCTTTTTCATCACCCCGCAGCTGAGCCATTTCGTCGACGCCTACCCGGCGATCTCGGTGGACATCCTGCCGCTGCCGCACTTCATCAGCCTGTCCAAGCGCGAAGCCGACATCGTCATCGCCCTGGAGCGCCCGGAGCACGGCCCCTACGTCTGCTGCAAACTGTGCGACTACCGCCTGCAGCTCTACGCCACCCAGGAATACCTCGACCAGCACCCACCGATCCGCCGCCCGGCGGACCTGGGCGCGCATCAATTCATCAGCTACGTGGACGACCTGGCGTTCAGTTCCGAGCTGCTGTACCTGGCCAATGTACTGCCCGGCGCCAGCGCCAACCTGCGCAGCACCAGCGTGATCGCCCAGTACGTGGCGGCGCAGCAAGGCCGCTCGCTGGCGATCCTGCCGTGCTTCCTGGCGGCCCAGGACCCGAACCTGCTGCCCGTGCTGCCGGGGGACATCAGCATTACCCGGCAATTCTGGATGTACTGCCGCGAGGACCTGCGCAAACTCAAGCGGATCACCCTGCTCTGGGACTACATACGCAGCGTGACCGAACAGAATCAGGGCCTGCTGATGGGGCAGACCCGGGCGATGGTGTTCGCCGACTGATGGATCTTCAAGGAATCAGGTGGCCGCATCGTAATGAGGTCGACAAGCCTTTTCCAACGATTTGTCTCAGTGATTGATACGTGACTTGTAACATCTGAGAGCGCCTGGAAGCGCGCACATAGGCACGCGATGAGGACCCACGCAGGCTCGATAAGGCTCACGCAAGGGTACCCACGGGGGATGCGCGGACACACCCGGATTGAGGTGGTCATCCAGATTTTTCTGTCAGATTCTCAAGGAGCCGATCTGCGTTTTGCCTCAAGACCTGCAAGCATGACTATCGCGGAAGCCGTTAAGTGCAATCCATAGGCGACAATCTCTGGCTCAACAGTCCTAACCGCCTCCCCTTGCCCGTGCCCCCCGTTCTTGTTCCGCAACGTAGGTATGCCGCTGTTGAGTACGTTGACCAAAGATTGGAGTTGGGATTCGTTGTACGCGGGCATCAGCTCAGCATCCCTGCACGCCAAGATCAACTTCGAAGCGGTATCACCAGCACCATAGGTTTTTTCGTTGGCTATCAGAATGACCTTCATTGTGCTTTCAAAGGCCTTTAGCGCATCGACCAACGCCTCTTCGTGGTTGCCATGGCGATAATGCTCGTATGCACCGAAGAACTCATCGCGGGCGCCTTCGAATCCTTCAGCATTTAGGAACCCAATGGCAGGCTTCACGATTTCCGAATGAAGAAGCTGTGAGTCCATGCGAACAATTCTTCCATCGATGAACTCATACCCTAACCCTGCTTCTTTAAACCTTTCATTCAATTCTGCTAAACATTCGTCAACACGTTCATTAGGGGTCGAGCGCTTTATGTAGGTTGAAGATCGCGCCACGCTATCACCAAGTCCAAAACATAGCTCGATGGCATCGAGGCACCTTTCCACATCTCGCTCTTCGATTAGAAAGTTATGAAGCTCCGAGTACGGTTCATTGTGATGAACCTTGGTTATGGATTGCTGGCCGTACTCCTTCCTCAATACCTTCACAATGTCCGTGTACGCGCGCTTTGCTTGGTGGTAACTGAAGTATTCATTAAGATCGCCTAAAAGCTCTTCAATCATGAAGGACAACTGCACTCGAAATGTGCCGGGAAAGCTGTCATACGAATAGACGTCACTCACCTCACCCCGTAACCGCTGTTGACGTTTAGAGTACAGGTCCATTACTGCCATTCAATTCACCCAAGTCGGTAAGGATCAAAGTGGCATCATAGACCTGCACGAGGAAAGTTGCAGGTTCCATGCCCTTTTGCTTTCCTGAAACCCTCAGCACATTTCACAGCCAGGTCACCCGTCACAGCCACCAAGTAGAACGCAGACGACATTCCCAAAGCCTTCGACCAAAGGACCACCTTGAGCAACTCCAAGACTGACAAGGAGTAGACCAAGAAATCGGTAGGTGACACGGTGGGTAGCCAGAGTGCGGATTACAGCAACACAGGTATTCACACACCGTGTACTCATCGCATAGCCCTCCTTGAGCTGTAGGGTTTAGGTGGTGGGTGATAACCACCATCAAACAGGGCCTAAAGGCTTCTGTGGGTCCTATCAGCGATGAGTAACTTTAAGTCCCCCTTCCCTATATAGTGAGTGCTTTTGGAGGCCTTATAAACCGGCCCTTTCAGAGGTGGTCATTTTGAAAAAGTAGGGAACCTAAAAGGTCCCCTTAGAGATTTACCGTGTGCCTCCGTTTTGAACGCTCACGCTACTCCCTCCCGCAGGAGTCTTTGAAGTGCCCTTACCGAACTTACCGCCTCCTGCTGCGTAGCCCTGTACGCCCGCAGACACGATGTTCAGAGCGTTAGCGATGTTGTTCACCTTGTACCTGTTACCACCTTGACCCCGGACAGCAGACTTGGAGTTCTCAGAGGACCCCACCCGGTTTGCGAAGATGGCTTGATAGTCGCGGGTATAGTTGTCGGTGATGTTCATCTTCTCGGCGGACGCATCGTTGGCTACCGAGTTCTTGAGGCGGTCCATTGAGTTACCGGACATACCGGATTCGCCAATGGCCGTGTTGATGGTCCCTTGATTGCGCAGGGCCTGAAGGTTCACTTCTGCGAGCTGTCGGCGTGCTTCGTCTTGCTTGTCCACCGTGGCGAGCTTCTGGTCGTTCTCGGCCCAGTTTGCTTGCTTAACGATTTCGTTCTGCTGCTTGCGCTCGTTGTCAGTCATCTGGCCCTTGGCCTTGGCCCCATCGTGTGCGCCCAATGCAGCACTGGTAGCGGCGATTACAGCAAAAGTTGCAACACCTCCTGTTGGATCACACATAAAACCTCCTACAACCAAAACTGTTTGAAAGGGAAACCTGCAGGGCTCATCACATGACCCGTTTGGAATGTTGCTCCAAGCGCTTCCAGAAGCCTGACATGAGCGTGATTATTGACAGAGACAAAGTTAGTCAAGGCTATGTCGTTGGAGCTTTCACTTTTGATAGTTACCAGATGGCTCTTAAGCATTCTGTAAAATCGAAACCGCTCAGCTTTCGATAGTTCATTAACTACATTGGTCGTAACAAACCAAATACCTCCCTGAGCGTGCCCACCCACAGCCAGTACGCGGTTCCCCTGCTTGATTACATGAGTAGTCTCGTCCAGGGCTTTAGGAAAAACATCAACCGGATTTCGGCCTGCCAGCATAGCGTTAAAGTCTGAGAGGTCGTTCGGGGAAAGGTTGTTCGAAGCGCTTATAAGGTCAGCAAGAGTTGCTTTGGTTTTTTGCATATTGAGAGGACTCCGTTCAAATGAGTGAAAGCAGGACCCAGGGCGGAATCCTGCTTGTAGTGGGTGTTTTTAATGAGGTGATTTAGCGAATCTCTACGCCCTGCCCTTCCATCATCATGAGCAGTAGCTTTTGACTCACAGGGTCATTCGGAACGAGCCCACGAAGGCCGTTAAAGACGCCTGTCATGTACTCCTGATCCGCACGGCGTGAATCCGTACCAGCAGCTCCAAAAGCGTTGTAACCCACCTGCCCGGCGCTCGCGAGAACCCCATAGGCCGGGACCTGTTCGGCAACACGTCCGAGAACTGCAATGGTCCGGTCGTCCTTCGTAGCGCTGTACTTCATGGCACCTTGGGGACGTTGCTCTTTAGGACCCCTTGGGAGAATCGAGGAGCGGACCATTGCGGCCTGATCGAATCCCAGAGGCGCCGCTACGATGTTCACCAAGCCCAGCGGGGCGCCGATGTGGGAACTGCGCGACACAGCGGCATAGGCCAACATGTTGGGATCAAGCGATTGCTGTAAGAACTTCTCGCGCTGGTCCTTGGGCATCCCTGCCGCTTGGCTGTACTTCATTGCGATGTAGCCAGAGACGGCCAGACCAGTCGAAAGGACCGCCTGCATGGTCTGGTCGATTGCTCGACCGTTCTTAGTGGCATCGTGAAAACCCCGAATGAGCCTGGAGTTAACGGAGCGCATCGTGAAGTTCTTGAACTGCATAGCCATCTTCACACCGGCCCCGTAAGCCTCTGTGTCAGCGGAAGACAACTTATGGGGACGGAGAATGGTCTCGTCTGCAATCTTGTCGCCCATACGCCACAGGTCCATCGTCCTCGGGTCACGCTGGAAGGCTGCCCGGTCGGTGACCTTGTAGGACCCATCCGGCTGTTTCTTCACGTAGGTCCTGATGAGGTCCTGCACACCCTCAAACTGCTCAGGGGTGATAGACATCGACTTCAGGCGCTCAGGATCGAAGAGCTTGGACGAACGACCGTCTACAACATGGTTCACAAAGTCCGAGAGGACTCCTTGACGGCCCGCATCTGCGATGTAGTTAGACGACTCTGTGAGGAACTTGGTGAAAGGAGAACGAGCAGCAGCCCAGCCAGTAGCAGCCTTAACGGTCCCCACAACCTGGGCGAGCATCGGGTTGGTTCCTGCTTGATCCCGAAGACGGTCGATGATGTCCTGGCGGGTTGGCCGAATGTGGTTGTCCAGCTCCCTCCCAAATACCATCGAGTGCATATCTGCGAGGTCGTCCGCCTTGACCTTCGAGCCCCAGGTAGCCATGTCCTTCAGGATCGGAACACCCTTCAAGAGCATCCGTGTGTGCCCCTTAGTCACCATACCGGCAACCTCAGTAATGCTTTGCACACCCATGTAAGCGTTCTTCGCAAAGAAGCTCATATCCGTAAGGGCCCGCGAAGCTGTAGCTAAGGCACCTTCGGGGTCTCGACGCGCTCGGCCTGTAAGGATCTTCACGGACTCCTCAAGAGCCTTACGCTCAGTCGCTGCTGCGGTCTTCACCCGGCTGATGTCATACAGGAGTTCCGCGGTGGTTCTTCCAGTGGCCCCCATGATTCCGATGTCACCGTTAACACGGCGGTCATAGCTTGGAGTGATGCGGGAGAGGTCGAACTCACGAAGGTCATTCACTGCGAACTGCGAGCCGTCCGAAAGGGGAATCGCCATGTCCGAATCGAACAGGTGACGCCCTTCAAGGAAGTTGTTGGACGCCAGCCCCATAGAGCCCGGAATGCTCCCCTGATCGCCCAGGGCCAGGAGGTTCGAGGAATCGAAGTCATCAGACTTTGCGATACCGAAAGCCTTACGCTCGGCATAGTCCTCGACCAGTTCATTCAAGATGTCTTCACGGAGCTTCACGGCATCCACTGGAGCTGTTGGAGCTGCTGGCTTCTTCCCCGCGACAGGCTTAGGCATCCGGGCTTGTACCGCTTCGTCCACAGCGTCCTTAAGGAACGCATCGACCCGTGCCTTGACGTGAGGTCGTGCCGCATAGCTGGCAAGCCAGGACTCCTTAATGGCCTCTTGAAGCCCATCCTGACCACCGAACTTTTGCAGGTGCAGGTTCTTAGAGGCGGTCGAGTAGATGTTTGGAATGTAGGAACCAGCGTGGCGGGTCTCAGGGAGAACTGGGCGAGCCTTACGATTGCCGAACTGAGCAGGTGTGGCGAGATAGTCGCCCTTAGTGTCGTAGTGACTCCTAACGGTTTCCATCAGCTGACGTTCGCCTGCTGTGAGCTGGGTCAGCTTGTTGCCCGATACCTCCTCAATAGCCTCAGCGACTCGACGGAAAGCACGCTCGATATGAGCCTGCCGACCACCGTCCGACATGACATAGCTGGGGTCTTTGATGGCCTCCAAGACCTCCTCAGACATCTTGTTGTAGGTCACATGGTCCTGCCCCTGGATACGCTCGATGATGTCCGAGGCCGTAGCCCCAAACTTCCCATTGGAGCCGCTGAGGGTCCCTGTAGGGGATCGAAACAACTGGCTGCCAATTGCCAGGACTTCAGAGCTTTCGGAGCGGTTCAGCGTGTAGCCAATCTCGGTAAAGCCGCCCATCGACACGCCCATGGCTGCACGATCGGGCATTACCTCAGCGGCCTCAGCCAGTAGCTTCGGGTTGAGAGGATTACTTGCAGACAAGATAGAGCCATCCTGTAGCCGGACAGCGCCCGGTTCGTTGGGATGGTCTACATAGGTCACGTCGAGGGCCTCCTTGGGCTCCTCTCCGGCTTTCCAGGGGAAACGTGAAGGATCTTCCACGCCCAACTGACGGGCCGTCTCTCGGGCCTCCAGGCGGATGCTCGGGCCAGCAAAATCGTTAGCGTCGAACTCCATATCGGGATGCAGTTCTATGCGTTCATTCGGCAAGGCAGACTCGCCGTGTCGCGCAAGGATCGCCTCAAGGTCACCATCTGCCATCTCGGCGCGAGGAACAGCTTTTGGAGCAGCCTGGAGGGCCCTATCGAACAGAGCTGTAGCACCTGCACCAAACAGGGCACCACCAACCAGAGCGGTCCCATAGTGGCCCTCTATGCCCGTCATGTTTTCACGTAGACCCTCAGAGGCCACAGCAGCACCGCCTGAGTACATTGCACCTTGGGCAACTCGGGAGATGAGGCGGGACCCGGTAGCGCCTGGGAGGGGCGTATAGGTCAGAGGGTCGAGGCCTGCGCCTGCGAATCCACCAACAATCTGTGCGCCCGTCCCTGCCCCGTTGATTGTCCGCTCGTAGGCCATGTTCTCCTTCGCCATGGCGATGGCATTCGGAAGGTTTGCCCGTTTGCCCTTGGCGTAGTCCTGCACGAAGCTGAAATACTGAGGGTCCACGCCTTCCTTACGGATCATGTCGTAGTCCTCAGCGGTCCACTGGGAGTTATCAGTAGGGTTCACCCAGTCCAGCGGGTCATGGTCCTCCTGAGTGGCATAGCGGAAGATCGAAGCGAGCGGGGATGTAGCCACAGAGGCCTTTGAGGCTTCGCCAGTGCCCTCGAAGAAACCCTTTTCAGGTTTCCCCATGTAGCCCTGCTGTGTCTGTGGGGCCGTACCGCCATCGAGGTTCATGTTTCCCAGTTGAGGCAGCCCCTCACCCACTCGAACCTTTGAGGCTGCCGTCACGCCCTGAGTGGCTTCCTCAAAGGTGACGGCCTGGGCCTTTGGGTTGATGCCAGGATTGGTCACCTCCTGGGCATCGAACCACTGGCGGGATGGCGAGTCGCCGGATACGTCCAGCAGCTTGCGCATGTAGTTCTGGCCTTCGGGGCTGATCTTGCTGAAGTCGCCAGAGTCCAAAGCGGCCAGCTGTGGGGCCCCTAAACGACCCTGGCCCTGGTTGTATGCAAGAGCGGCTTTCAAGAGGTCACCCTTGTAGGCACTGGAAAGGTCTTTGAGGTGTCGGGCGACCGCTGGGATAGCCTTTGCGGGGTCCTTGCGATCCTCTGGGGACATCAGGCCGTAAGCCTTTCCGGTTAGCTCTGTGAACTGTCCGAGGCCGAGAGGGCCTGTAGAGGATTCAGAGGTGGGGTTGAAACTGGACTCGTTGTAAATCAGCTTGTGCATGAAGTCGTAAGGGACACCGTTGCGGTCAGCTTCCTGTCGAATCATGCTGTCGTAAGGCGTTCCTTTGGCCTTCACGGATGCGTATTCATTACCTGCGTTACCAGTGGTCATATGAGTGCTTGTCCTTTTATCTGACTTTCCGCCAACTTCCACTAACCTGCTCAAGCGCCCACACTCAAGGCTCCGGCACGGTTCGGAAAGTCAGGCAGAAATAAGTTTGAATAATGTTTTCACTTTCAGGCAGTCGGGCCTGAACGTTATGCCTACTAAGTAATCGACGCTGTTTTTACAAGTACCCTCGTTGCTGCCTTTCAAAACGGGCAGCCTTTCGGGAGAGCCTCGCGACTTCTGCTTCTCTTGGTGTTAACTTTCGTGGTGTTCGTCCTTTGTTGAGCGACTTAAGAGCAATTTGCCGCGCCTCTTTGTCACTCTCAGTAATTCGACGCAATATCTCGACTGACTTTGTACGCCCCAGCTCGGCCATTTTTTCGGCGACCAGCAAAGTAACCTCTGGCATTTCAAGCACCGCTTCGAAAGCGTCATAAACAAGATCTTTGAATTCAGGGGAGACCCAGCCGGCGTATTCAATTGTTGCTCGCTTGGTCGCCATAACTTGGTGGCCGGAGTTACCAAGATTTCGCACATCCAAATTTTGGCTTTGGGCTAAGCGTTCTTTCTCTTTCCCCCTCCAGCGCCCCGGCTGCTTCCCCTTGGGCAACTTCAAAACCTGCCACACTTCGGTCAGACTCCACATGCCTGACTCATTAGCTTTGAAAAACTGGCCTTGAATAACAATCAAGTGGCCTGCGTGCTTATGCACGATATCGATACTCATAGTTTTGTGATTTCCTTTTGGCTGAACTTCTTGGCCGACCTCCTGACAGCCTCACAGCACCCCACATGGGTTACTCTCAGGTTCCAAGAAGTTCAGCCAAAAGAAGCTGTGATAAAGAGATGAGCCCCATGGTAGGCGGTCGGACCTACATGGCGTCGTTATTGGATATGATTGCTAAATTAGTAAGTGGAGAAACCTTTGCATGGCCCCTCCACCGTACAGTAGAAATTTACAGGTTTGATAGCCTGCCAAAATAAACGACGTGTAGCCTTGGCCTTATTCCGCGACAAAGAGAACTTGAGAAGCAACGCAACCTGACTGATCTTTAGTGCATTGCCTCATAATCTTAATGGTCGGCAAACCGCCTCGGCGACCTACTTAGACGCATTAGTTGCAGAAAAGATTTAATCTGCCTCGAATTCTGCATCCGATGGTGTTTCTACCTCATCCTCTGGGAATACCATTTCGGGCTCTTTAAACGGACCAAACTTAGGATACACATCTCCCCAGTGAGCGACTATACATGCCGCCGCACACCCCCCCAAATCGGTAGAGAAATGCGCATGATTGCTCCAGCTCAAAAAGTCCTCTGACGTATGCGCTCTTGCCCACGTCCGAGCTATCTCGACAGCATCGCTCAAGAAGCTAATATCGTGCCCCCCGCAAGTCGAATACTCATCGAACACCGCAACCCCAAGTTCATCACCTGCTGTTAATGCAGCCTCACCAGCTACGCGCATCAATTCAATGCCCAATAACTGTGCCTGCAAGTCCGCTACGTGTTTCTGCATTAACTTGCGTTGCGTATGGATACTCATGAATAAATCCTCATTTGTGAAATAGAAGAATGAATTAGAAGGACCGTGAGGTCTCTTCCCTGTTAGTGAGGGGTTTTAAAATCTGCCCACCGTCAGGCCTTGCGAATTGCTTCAACAAGCGCCGCTCGGTCGCCTGAGTGTCTTGCTCGCAGGATAATTCCCAACGCGGCATCACGGGTTAGCTGCGTAAGTTTTTGCGGCCTCTTGAAGATGTCCTCGTAGATCATCTCTTGAGCAACGACGGCGCCCCCAATCATCTGCCAAGTGGTCAAACCCTCAGCACTTTCTACGCTTTCGAACAGACCCAACTCAACGAACTCGTTCAGGGCATCAGTGAGGCTGGTCCTGAGATCAACATGGCGCCTCTTGGGCGTCGCCTTGGAGATTGTGAGGCTGTCGATAATAAAGTGTGGAGCGGCCATGGAGTATTCCTTTGGGTAGCGTTAAGCCCTTCAAGGTATACGATCCTTGCTCACACATGTTATTGCTATTTGGGTAATTTGCTTTTTAGACCGCCAGCGCTGTGAGTGTTTGCTGTTTCACCCGATACGAATCGCTATGAATCTCGGTTCTTCATCAGCTCGTGATACCGCGTACTTCACTTCGCTGTTCGATGGCTCACGTGTAAGGGCGCGAATGATGGTTTCAACATTCTCTGCATCTGCACCTTCGGCGTCTTGAGGGATTTCGAGAGTTTCTGTTCGGGTCGCACCGCCGTATGTCCAAGACCGTTTAGCCACCCATTTCCAAGACCCTGTACCCTCGTAGGCGCTATAGTCGCTGCTATATTCTGCCGTTATGTAAATCGCTGGGTCCGAGGTTCCGGGGAAGCTTCCGATTAATGCCAAAGCCGGGTCCATGGTCGCAGTGTGCTGAATGCTGCTATGTATTGTCATTGCTGATAAGCTCCTTGTACGTGAGCAGTACTCACTCACTTAATGGCGAAACCTTACGACCATCAGACGCCCATGTCAACGAGTAATGCTCACCCACCTTATGACTCAGACCGTCATATCATGTATGCAGCTTTGCAAGATGCCCTGTGGTGGGAATCGTGGTCGCAAAACCGTTCCCAACTGATGAGAACTCAACGAGGAAATCTTGAAGTTCTTCTCTCAGGAGGGAAGTTGTTATCACGACCGGCATCCCTTCACAGAGCAAACCCAAAGATCGCCATGAAGCAATCTTTCCTCTCCGGGTCTTGACCTTTCCTGGCTTGCTGGTTCTAAAAGGTCTTCACTTATTACTCCCTGCGTTTATTCGAACATCAACCGAGTCCTGATTGCTGGGTGTCGATCCAAGTAGAAGGCGATTCCATGCGCGGCGTGTCTCGCTGCCTTGGCAATGGTCTGCGCAGTTCGAATGGACATATCGGCTGTCTTCACTGCTCCAGTCGAAACAGCCGCAAGATGCAACGCAGCAAGCACGCAACCCGGCTTCACATTCAGCCTGCCTTTACTCGCGCCAGCCGCCGTTGCTACCGCCCCATAAACAATGTCATCAACCCACTGAGGTCGATCAAATGACAACAAGGGCATCACGGACGCTACTGGGTTGGGCGTATTGAGTTCAGGCCGACCACGCTGGGGTCCAGTGGGTTGCTTCTCTTGAGGCTTCTGTTCGTCCGTTCGTTGGCTAAAACGGAAAACCCTCTCGGCGTCTTCGGCAATCCAGGGATCGGTTCGTCGTCGGTCGGCCCAACGCTGGAAACTGCTTCGAGCAGTGAAGTAGTCGTGCATAGTGTGATTCCCTCATCAAAAATCAGTCGGACGTGATGTCCTTCCGGCTTCAGTGAGGGTTTTTGCTGGGAGCGCTGAGGTGCCACCAAGGGCTGCTGAATGCCCCCCCTATGCATGGGGTGCCTGGAAGGCGAGCGTGGTACCTGGGAGATTCTGCGAGACCTACAAGATTCTTATAGGGCATGCCTGAAGGATTAAATTACGGGAAACATCGCTTCCTTGCTCTTCTTCTGGGACATGCGAGTGCTTGAGGATGGCTGCCGTCGATCTATGGATACCTCCCGAACACTGTCAGGGACGAACCTCGGCAAAGTTTTGACCATGGCAGCTCTCCTGAACTCTGCTGTTTCATAGCCGCCCTCAACGACCTCATTGCCCCACCCATCCTCAGAATCATCACGGCTGAACTCGACCAGCTTAATCAGCATCACCGAATCCAATTGCAGCATGACGGATGCGCCCCCGACCATGGAAAACCCGTAAGGGAACAGGGAGAGCTTCACTTTCAGCTCAGAGCCGCCCGCAATAGCCGGAACGTTCTCCATACGCTTGCCCTTGGCGTCTACGACCTTCAAAGGCAGCGCTATGGACTCTTGGGTTTTCTTGTCCAGGTACGAGGCGTAACCCTTGATTTTGAAGGTGACAGTGCCGTCGTCATTCTCGAAGAACGGCATGTCACCCTCGTAGGGTTCCAGAAGTTTCTTACCGCGTTGCAGTTTCTTTTCCAGCTCAGGGCGGTCTTTCTCGAACTGCTTGCACAGTTTCGAGTAGTTCGCTTCGTGGGCCTTAACGATCGTATCGACCAGCGGTTGGGCTTCAGCCGAGGGAATAGTTAAGTTGACCTTGTATTCACCGCGAGGATTACCAAAGCCCTTTTCGGGATTGCCGTAATCGGGTTTTTGGATCGCGCAGTACGGCTCAGCGATGCCACGAGGTGTGAAGTAGAAGTCTTTTTTGATAGCCATATGTCAGCGGCGTTCTCAGCGGTTTTCGGGACTCCCATCAAACAAGCCGCAAAGCATCTCTGCAATGGTCTCCACAGGCACCCCTGATCCGTAAACATCAAAAGTAATCGTACCCGATGCATGTCCCATCACAGCCTGAGCGTGAGTCGTAGGGACTCCTTTGGCTTGCATCAAGGACGCCAACGAATGGCGCAATGAATGGAACACCAAGCCGGGGCCAAAGGACTCCCCGAGAGCCGCTGGGATAGCTTGCTGATTCGCCCAATCACCAGCGGTCTTGTAACCAATCTGAGCCAACGATTCCGACTTACTGATCTTGCACGCCTCAACGTACCTTAGGAATGCTGCGAGATCGAACCCATAGGCACCGTCAGTCAACGGCACCAGGCGCTCACTGCGCTTGTTCTTGATTGACTTCCCTTCGCCCTGCTCGTTGATGTGAATAGCCGTAATGCCTGAAGCAAGGGTCTGTACATCACTTACCGTTAGCTGTGAGATTTCATTGAGACGCCCGCCAGTGATGGCCCCGAGGCTCAACAACCAACGCTTCCATGAGGTCTCAGGCAACGTATTGGAGTAAGTCACCAGCTTGCCTACCTGATCCTGTGTGAACGCCTTACGGCGCGACTCAAGGCCCTTTGTGAGCTTCAGCTTCTTGTCGTATGACTTGGATATGTGACCGTTATCAACTGCCCATGCAAGGACTGCTGAAAGCTTGACGAGGAGCTTGTTGACCGTTGAGGGCATGCGGCTTTCTGAAAGACGATCACGCAGAGCCACGAGGTCAGCCCTTGAGTGAGTCCGCATGTCCAGCTCTCCGAGAGCCGTAGAGATTGTCCCGTGGCAAATCTTGGTCTCCTTCAGCGTTGAGGTCTTTTGGTCTTGCCCACGGTCGGCCAAGTAGAGCCCCGAGAGAATCTCAAAGGTCATCGCAGGCGCCAATACAGATAGAGACACAGGGGAGTTCTCGCCGGGCTTCAGGGGGTTGGTTAATCCTCCCGTAGGACCAGAGTCGCTATCGTGCAAGCCTCCCCAAACCTGCGTAACGTCGCCATCACGCCCCGACTCAAACAGCTCCACCGAGACCCTACGGAAATGCTCCTTCAGTTTGCTCCATGAAGCCTCTGGGTTCTCCAGATGGAAGGCTCTGACGAAGCCTGAAAGCTGCTCTGAGGCGTCCAGTGCGTCCCGCCTATTGCTGGTCTTGAGGGAAACCGCAGCAGCCTCAGTCGTGCTACCTGTCGTCCTGAGACGCATGTAGTAAATACCATTGCGTCTGTAGTGATACGGCTTGGCGAGCCTTGTGGTCGGCCTCAAGGGAAAAGCGAGGTTTGTAACGGTGCTTGTAACAGCAGGTTGAACTTCAAGGAGACTCATAGCGGTTAGACCCCGTAATCATTGGGTTAACCTGATTTCCTTGAAGTTCTGGATGTACTGCCGCGAGGACCTGCGCAAGCTCAAGCGCATCACCCTGCTGTGGGATTAAATACGCAGCGTGACCGAACAGAATCCGGGCCTGCTAATGGAGCAGACCCGGGCGATGCTGTTCGCCGATCAGTCGGCGATCACCACGATCGAGACGCGGCGGTTTTCGGTGCGCCCGGTCGCGGTGTTGTTGGGGGCCACCGGCTCGCTGCTGCCGAGGCCACGCAGTTGGATATTTTCTTCGCGCATGCCCGTGGCTACCAGCACCTTGCTCACGCTTTTCGCCCGACGCAAGGACAGTTGCTGGTTATACGCTTCCTTGCCGGAGGCATCGGTGTGGCCGTCGACCCGGACCTTGTCGATGTGCACGCTGACCAGGGCCTTGCCGATACGCTCGACAATCTCGGTACTGGCGGCATTCAGCGTCTCGATATCGCTGCCGAACAGCACCTTGCCGGACAGGCCGAAGGCCCAGCCCTCATCCGTCAGTTCGAACCCCTCCTGCTTGAGCACCGCCACTTGCTCCGGGCTCAGCCCCTTGGGCGGCACGCTCTGGCAGCCGGTCAATGAAAACAGCGCCAGCAACAGGGCGGCGGTAAAAAATCGCAGGACAGGACGAGTCGACGAAAACAAAGGATTAGCTCCTGGATTGAATATGAACGACGGGAGGATCCTCCCCCGCGGTGTGTTGCCCGCCTCGAGCGACACGCTTGGCCTGATACATCGCCGCGTCGGCGGCGTTGAGCAGCGCGCCCGGGGTGGTGCCATGATCAGGGTAGACGGCAATGCCGATACTGAGCGACGTCAGCACCGAAGCGCTGCCCGGCAGCGCGATCGGCGCCTCCATGCTGGCGATGATCTTCTCGGCGATACGCTCGGCGTCTTCGATCCGGTGCAGCGGGGTCAGCAGAATGGCGAACTCGTCGCCCCCCAGACGCGCCACCAGGTCTTCCTCGCGCAATTGCGCGCGGACCCTGGAGGCCACCGCCATCAGCACCGCATCGCCGGCGGCATGGCCGAAGTTGTCGTTGATGCCCTTGAAGCGGTCGCTGTCGAGAAACAGCACGGCCACCCGCTCGTTGAGTTTGCTGGCGCTGCGCAGCGCGCGGATCAGCCGCCCCTCGAAAAACGCCCGGTTCGGCAATCCGGTCAGGCTGTCGTGGTTGGCCTGGTGGGCCAGGGTTTCGTTTTCACTCTGCAGGTGGCTCTGCCAGGCTTCCAGCTCATCGAGCAGGGCATTGAAGTCGTTGCCCAGGTTGTCCAGTTCGGCAATCTCCGCCGGCGGCACCCGTACGTCGAACGCCCGCTCGCGGCGTGCGGCATGGGCCACGTCGGCCAGGCTGCGCAGCGGCCCGGTAATGCCGCGCAACTGGCGGCGCGCCAGATACAACGCTACCCAGGCGCTCACGGCGATACACAGGACAATCCCCACCAGGCCGCTGAGCAAAAAGCGCAGCAGGCTGCCGCCGTGGCCGGTCAGGGCGATGCTGCCGATTTCCCGGCCCTGGTGCAGGATCGGCACCGTGATGGGTTTCTCGAGAAAGGCTCGGGCGATCTGCATTTCCAGGTCGGTCAGCAGACCGGTTTCCGGGCGCTCCCAGCGGGCCAGCACCCGGCCCTTGGCGTCGAGGACCTGGGCATCGGCCACCTCTTCGGTGGACGCAATCAGGGCCAGGGCCTCAGTCGCCGCCGCGCTGTCGTTGAACACCACCGCCGCCTCGACGGTGTAGTTGATCGAACGGGCGATCAGGTGCAGGTTGTGGTCGGCATAGACCCGCAGCGCCAGTACCCCGAGAAAGGTCAGGGACAGGCTGGCCATGGAGATGGCCAACAGCGCGACGATCAGGTTTCCGCGACCAATGACCGAACGCAACGTAGGACGGGCGGGAGATTTGAAGAAGCTCATGGTGCCGCCGGTCGACGACGGGAGAGTTGCAGCACGCTCGGATGGATGCGCACGCCACTGCGGGCCACCGAATCCAGATTGACCTCGAACGACACCTGGTTATCGCTGACGCGCAGGCAGAACAGGCTGCCCACGGTGCACTGGTCGCCCCCTTCGCTGATGCTCAGCACCGGATGACCGATCAGGGAATTGAACAGGCGGGCACGCTGGTCGTCAGTCAGCTTGCCGATATACACCGCATCGCACTCATTGACGATGCCCGGATGGTCGGCCAGCAAGCGCTGCACCAGGACCGGGCGCCCGGTAGCCTGGGTCGTGCCCTTGACCAGATCGTCGGTGTACTCGGTCGGCCCGACCACGCACAAACGCAGTTGGGCCGGCTCCACCGGCCAGCGCGCGTAGCTGAGAATGCCCAGTACCACCTGAGTTACCGCCTTGGCCCGCTGCTCGGCCAGGCTGGTGGCAGGCTCGGGCTCCGCGACGGCGAAAGTGCTCAGCAGACAGACCAGGGCGGACAGCAGTACCTGCCTCCAGCCCGAAAAGCGCTCTGTCGCCGAGACAGCCACGTTCATGCAGGGATTCTCTTTGATCTTCATACAATGATGCCGCAACGATAGCACAGCCGGAGAAACCGCCGCGAGGCTCCCGGCCATGGAGAACAGGCGATTGGGGTAGTAAAAAATGAAGGGCCGATTTGAGCCTTCCTGTTCTTCATCGCCGGCATTGTCCACGCAAGATCGGCCCCCGCATGAGCCGCCGGCATCGCCCTGGGCGAGACCAGCTCCGTGCAGGTTCGACTCGAAGCGCATTTATTGTTATGACGCCATGGCGCCCGCTCCGGCCGAGTGCCGCAGAGGGGGCCATGCATAGCCCGAAACAAGGTTGAGGTTAGCCGATGCAACTGGAAATACTCTGCACGCCCAAGAGTGATACCGTCAGCGAGCCCGGCAATCGACGAGCTGCCGGGCGCGGCTCGACGGTATGCAAGCCCACCGCCCTTTGCAAGCTCGCCAACGCGGCGAATTCGGCACATTGCTACGGGACATTCGCCGCTGGCTCGAGGGCGCCAGGTATCCGGCGCCCGACGCTCAGCCCAGGTCGAGCATCAAACCGCTCAGGCGCTTGACCTTGCGCCGCACCGCCTCTTCGAACACGCCGGCCCGCGGCTCGATCAGGCTGAACCAGTCCTTGGCCCGGGTGATGCCGGTGTAGATCAGCTCCTTGGTCAGTACCGGGTTCAGCGCCTCCGGCAGGATCAGTGCCGTGTGGGCGAATTCCGAGCCCTGGGATTTGTGCACGGTCATGGCATACACGGTTTCCACATCGTTGAGCCGGCTCGGCAGCACGAAGCGCACGCCACCTTGGCCATCGTTGCGCGGGAAAGCCACGCGCAGCACCAGGCGCCCACCCTGCATGCCTTCGTGCTCGGGCAGCTTCAAGGCGATGCCGATATCGCCGTTCATCAGGCCCAGGCCGTAATCGTTGCGCGTCATCAATACCGGGCGACCTTCGTACCATTGCTGGTCGCTTTCGATCAGGCGCGCCTTGAACAACGCGGCGGTGATCCGCTGGTTCAGGCCCTCGACGCCCCAGGGCCCCTTGCGCACCGCGCAGAGCAACTGGAACTGGTCGAAAGCCAACAGCACGTCACGGGACCAGGCCGTCCAGCGCGGATCTTCCAGCGCCGTACCGGCGGGCGGACGCTGGCTACGCAATAGGTTCAGGTAATGCCGGTAACCCTGGGGCCCCTCGCCGTGGCCTTCCAGCAGCAAGCGCTCCAGGGCACGATCCTGCTCGCCCTTGAGGCTCAAGCCGTACAGGTCGGCGTGGCTGCGGGCGGCCAGCAGGCGGCGCGCTTCCTCGGCCTGCTGCTGGTTGACCCAGCGCGCCAGTTGGCCGATCCCGCTGCCTTCGCCGAAACGCCGGGAGTGACGCAGCATCACCACCTGCTGGGCCAGCGGGTGGGTGCCCGCGCTGTCTTCCTGCAAACCGCTGTCGGCCAGGTGCTCGCCGCTGACTGACTCCAGCCAGCGACGCGTCTGTGGGTTGTACCAGCCGGCTTCGGCATCGCGACACAGATCGCCGAGCACCGCGCCGGCCTCCACCGACGCCAGTTGATCCTTGTCCCCCAGCAACACCAGGCGGGCATGCACCGGCAAAGCATCGAGCAGGTTGGCCATCATCTCCAGGTCGATCATCGAGGCTTCGTCCACCACCAGCACGTCCAGCGGCAAGCGGTTGCCGGCATGGTGGCGGAAGTGCCGGGTGCCCGGGCGATTGCCCAACAACCGGTGCACCGTGGTCACCTCGCTGGGGATCTTCTCGCGCACGCTGTCGGCGACCGACAGCGAACGCACCTGCAGACTGATGGATTCGGTCAGGCGCGCCGCCGCCTTGCCGGTGGGCGCCGCGAGCCGGATACGCAACGGCTTGCCGGCCTCGACCGCCGGGGCCTGAAGCAAGGCCAGCAGGCGCACCACCGTGGTGGTTTTACCGGTGCCCGGCCCGCCGGTGATGATGCTGAAGGCGCCACGGGTGGCCAGGGCGCAGGCGAGTTTCTGCCAGTCGACCGGCCCCGCCGCCTTGGCCGCGCCGAACAGGCCGCCGAGGCGCTCGGCCAGGTCCGCGGGGGTTTCCTCCTGCACCGCCAGACGCTGGCGCAAGGCATTGTCGATGCGCCGCTCATAGGCCCAGTAACGGCGCAGATACAGTCGCTTACCCGACAGCACCAGGGGCCGCTGGCGCGCCTGCTCGCTCGGGTCGGCCGCCAACGCCACCAGGTCACTGGCCGCCAGGGCCTTGCACCAGTGCGCACCGTCCAGCGTCGCCAGCACCTGGGACGGCAACACCGTCGCCGTGCTTAGCAGATCGCCCTCCGGCGGCAGGGACAGGGCGAAGTCAGGTTCCTTGAGGGTTTCGAACAGGTCGAGGCAGACGTGGCCGTGGCCCAGTTGATGGCTGGTCAACGCCGCAGCCATCAGTACCAATGGATCGCCCTGCGGCTCCAGTTCATGGAGGAAGGCGACGAAGGCCTTGTCCAGGGCGCGCAGCCAGCCGCGCTCGACCCAACGGTCGAGCAACAGCAGCAGATCGGCCGCCCGCACCAGGGGCACCAGGTCCGGCTGGGGGCGGGATTCCAGCGGCGTCAGCAGGTCCTCGTTCACAGCAAGACTCCCTGTTCCCAGGCCGGCTCGGCCTTGGGCTGCTCGGGCTTGCCCTGGAACAAACGATCCAGGCGCTCGATCAGCTCACGGGGCGGCCGGGTGAAAAACACCCCGCGACTGGCCGCCCCGGTGCCACGCAGGAACAGATACAGGGCACCGCCCACATGCCGGTCGTAGTCGTAGTCCGCCAGGCGCGCCCGCAGTTGGCGATGCAAGGCCAGCAGGTACAACACATATTGCAGGTCGTAACGGTTGTCGAGAATCGATTGTTCCATGGCCTGCTCGGTATAGGCGGCGTCATCCACGCCCAGCCAGTTGGATTTGTAGTCGGCCACGTAATAGCGCCCTGCGTGCTCGAAGGTCAGGTCGATAAAGCCCTTGAACATGCCATTGAGCAGCACCGGCTCGGCGGTCACCCGGGGTACGCCCTGATGGGTGTACTGGCGCACCAGTTCGTCGAGCTTGAGCACATCGACCTTGTGGCTGGCGAACCAGAACTCCATCTCGATCCGGTACTGGGTCAACTGCGCGAACACCACGGGCGGCTGTCCCGAACCGGCAGGCAAAGGCAGTTGCAACAGATGCCGCAGCCAGTCGCTCAGGGTGCGGATCCAGCCTTCCCAGCCCCGGCGATTGCAGCGTCGACCGATGGCGTCCTCGATGGTTGCGGGAGCGGCGGCGAAGCCCTCGTCGCCCGCCCATTCCAGCAGGCCATGGAGGAAGGTCCCCGGGTTCGGCCCGCGGGGGAAACGGTGGATATCCACCCCACTGACCGCGACTTCACGGGGTGCGTCGGGGTCGAGGCGTTCGTCATCGAAGAGCTTTTGCGCCTGCGGACTTTCCGGGGCCTCGGTGTTGCCGGCCCCCAGGCTGTCGCTGATGCGCAAGGCACTATAGGAAGCGATCCACCAGTTTTCCGCGGCCCGCCGCTTGGGCTCCAGCAGCGCCAGCAGGGTGGCGTCGTTGCGCGGTGGATGGAAGCGGCTGTCGGAGGGGCTCGGCATTTCGCCGACCCGCACGTCCGCGCAACCTTGTTGCAGGTCCAGCAGCCAGCGGGCCAAGCCGCTGGACTCACTCAACAGCGCACCGCCGCCGAGCAGGTAACCCAGGGCCGAAAGGTGCAGCACCGAGCTGTTGTGGTTGCCGCGCTTGAGGTCCGCGACACCCAGCCAGCAGGCATGCTGGGCACGGGTAAGGGCCACGTAGAGCAGGCGCAGATCCTCAGCCAGGCGCTCATCGTCGGCCTGGGCAATCAGCTCCGGGGTGGGCCGCAGCGTCACCTGCGCCTTGCCCGATGGGTCGTGGTAGTGCAGCGGCAGACGGCTGCCGTCCACCGGCTTGGCCGAACAGATGAATGGCAGGAACACCAGCGGGTATTCCAGGCCCTTGGACTTGTGGATAGTCACCACCTTGACCAGTTGCTCGTCGCTCTCCAGACGCAGGATCTGCTCCTCGCCGGCCTGCCCGGACAAGGCCAGGTGCTCGGCCAGATGGCGGATCAGCGCTTGCTCGCCGTCCAGTTCGGACGCCGCCTGCTGCAACAGTTCGGACAGGTGCAGCAGGTTGGTCAGGACCCGCTCGCCATCGCTGCGGGCGATCAAGGCCTGGGGCAACTGGAAGTCATGCAGCAGGCGCCGCAACATCGGCAGCACGCCCTGGGTCCGCCAGATCAGGCGATAACCGCGAAACTGCATGACCCGGCTCTCCCAGGCCAGCTCGTCCTGGTTCAGGCGCTCCAGTTCGACCAGCGGCAGGTTCAAGGTGATCGAGGCCAACGCGGCGCGCAGCGGACGCTCGACATCCGGCTCGGCACAGGCCTTGAGCCAGGCCAGCAGGTCGTGGGCTTCCTGGGCGGCGAACACCGAGTCCTTGTCCGACAGGTACACGCTACGCACCCCGCGCGCGGCCAGCTCACCGCGCACGGCCTGAGCTTCCTTGCCGTCGCGCACCAGAATGGCGATGTCCGCCGGCAGCAGCCCCGTCAAAGGCTGACCGTCCCGGGCGAACCCGACCTGGCCCTGCTGCCCGCCGTTGAGCAAGGCGACGATTTCACTGGCACAGGCCGCCGCCAGTTGTTGCCGGTACAGCGCCCCGGAAATGGGTTGCTCGGCGCTCAGGTGCCAGATATTCAGCGCCGGCACGCCCTGCCCGGCTATCTGCAGTTGCTCTTTGCGGCCCTGGGAGGCCACCGACAGGAAAGGAACGGGGTTCTCCCCGCTCCGGTCGCGGAACAGGAACGCGCCGCGACCTTGCTCACGACACTCGGCCCGCTCGAACACATGGTTCACTGCGTTGACCATGGCGTGGCTGGACCGGAAGTTGGTGCCCAGGGTGTGCAAGCGGCCGCTGGTGGCCTGACGTGCACGCAGGTAGGTGTAGATGTCCGCGCCACGGAAGGCGTAGATCGCCTGCTTGGGGTCGCCGATCAGGAACAGTCCGGTCTCGGGATTGTTGTCCTCGATGCAGTAGATGCTTTCGAAGATCCGGTACTGCACCGGGTCGGTGTCCTGGAATTCGTCGATCAGGGCCACCGGGAACTGCTCGCGAATCAGCGTCGCCAGGCGCTCGCCGCCATTGGCCTGCAACGCCGCATCGAGGCGCAGCAGCATATCGTCGAAGCCCATTTCCGCACGACGGCGCTTCTCTTCCTCGAAGCGCGCACCGACCCAACGCGCGGCGTGTTGCAACACTGCGGCATCCGGGCTGGGCAAGGCATCGAGCGCGGCCTTCAGCCCCGCCATGGCCTCCAGCGCGGGATGATCCGGGGCGTCGCCCTTCCAGGCCTCGGCCATGCCGTCGGGGGTCAGGCGACTGAAACCGGTACCGATATCCAGTTGCTCGATGGCTTCGTCGGCAGCCCAGGTGGCAATCTTTTCGAACCAGGGCTCGAAGTAGCGAGCCTGCATCTTGCGCCCATCGACCGTCTTGCTCGCGACACCCTGCAAGCAGATCTCCCGCAGCTCTGCCGCCCATTGCAGCCAGGGCGCCTTGAGCTGGACCAGCGCCGCGCGGCGCTCCAGCAGGCAGGCTTCGATCAGTTGCGCCGGCGTCTGCTCTTCGCTGACCTCCCGCTCGCTGCCGAACAGCGCACGCACCCTGGGCAGCAAAGCCGCAGGCCCGCCCCAGTTGGCCCGAACCCAATTCAACGCGTCGCCCTGCATCGGGTAGCAAAACAGGCGCCAGTAGTCGCGCAGCACTTCGCCCAGCAAATCGCTGTGGTCGGTCTCCAGAGTCTGGGTGAACAGGCTGCCGCTGTCGAACGCATGCTCGCGCAGCATGCGCTGGCACCAACTGTGGATGGTCGAGACCGCGGCCTCGTCCATCCATTGCGCGGCGATATCCAGGCGGCTGGCGCAACCCGGCCATTGCTCGGCGGAGAACTGATCGCGCAACTCGGCAATCAGCGCATCGGGCGCGGCGGTTTCCTCCCGGAAAAAGCGCGCGGCCTCAGCCAGGCGGGTACGGATCCGCTCGCGCAGCTCCTTGGTCGCCGCGTCGGTAAAGGTCACCACCAGAATCTGTGGGGGCAGCAATTCGCGATCGAACCCGGCCTGCTCGCCGCCGTGCCCCAGCACCAGGCGCAGATAGAGCGCCGAGATGGTGAAGGTCTTGCCGGTACCGGCGCTGGCCTCGATCAGTTGGCTGCCCCGTAGCGGGAACGCCAGGGCCAAAGGTGCCTGGGTCATGCCTCAGCCTCCCCGTTGGCTGCGGAGCGCCAGGGCGCTTGCAACAGTGGGCGGTACAAGGCGTCGACCCAGCCGCTGAAGGTTTCGTCGGCGATCAACGCGTTGTAGTCCGGGTACTGACGCGCCAGGGCCGGGCTTTCCCGCCGCTCGCCATCGGTGGTCTGACCGTCCCCCTCATAAGCCTTGCGCGCTGCCGCTTCGGCCTTGCCCGGGTCGCTCTGGCCGAGCCAGGCAAAGGCGGTCTTTACCGCGACCGGCAACGGCTGGCACATGCCCGCCTGCCAGGCCAGCAGCAGATCACCCAGGCTTTGCAGCGCCGAATCGCGATCCAGGGGCGGCAACAGCAGTGTGTCGTCGCTGGCGACCAGAGCGGTGGTCAAGCTATAACCGCTGGCACAGGCCAGCAGATGATTGACCCAAGGGCGGGTCAGGCGGTGCCACTTGCGGGTCTTGGTCGAGCCGATGCTGTTGGGGATAGTCGTCACCGACAACAATCCGCCATCGCCGCGTTGGTGCAGACCGCTCAGCCAGCCTTCGACCTTCACCTCCTTGAGTTCAAGGGTAATCGGCAAGGCGCTAGTGACCGGGATCGGCCATAGCTCCAGCAATTGCCGGTAACGCTGCAGCAGATCCGGCAAAGGCTCGATCAACTCCCTTTGCAGGCTCTCGCCAAAACCGGCCATGGGCAGCAGACCGCTGGCCTGTAGCCGTTGCGCCTGGGCCTGCAAGGCCTGCTCCGGATCATCGGCGCTGGTCAATGCCGCCTCCAGCAGACTGTCGCTCAGGCTGTAGCGTTGCAGGGCATCGAGCACAAATGGCTCCTCGTCGGCCAACGGCGCATCGGCCGCCTCGAAGAACACCTTCAGGCGCTGACTGAAAAAGTGCCGCACCGGGTTGCGCAAAAAGTCCTGCAACTGCCCCAGGCTCAACGGCTCCTCCTGGACATAGGGCGCCAGGGGTTCGAGTGCTTGAGGAGCAGGCCGAGCCTGGTGCAACAGTTGCCACTCCCGGGCATAACTGAACAGCCCGGCGCCTTCGTGGAAATAGCGGGCACTGAAAGGTTGCAGAGGATGCTCCTGGGTCATGGCGTGGAGCAGGTCGTCCTGCTCGTTGACCAGCGTCCAACCGCTGGCTAGATGATCGCGCAGCTGGCCGATCAGCACCGACGCCGGGCGCTCGCTATTGTCGCGAATGCTGCGACCGACCCAGCTGACGTACAACTGATCCCGCGCCGACAGCAGCGCCTCCAGCAGCAGATAACGGTCGTCTTCCCGTCGCGAGCGGTCACCGGGCCGGTAGTCGCTGCCCATCAGGTCGAAATCCAGCGGCGGTTGCGCCCGCGGATAGTCGCCATCGTTCATCCCCAGCAGGCATACCAGCTTGAAGGGAATCGCGCGCATCGGCATCAGCGTGCAGAAATTCACCGCGCCGGCCAGGAAGCGCTGGGACAAACGCCCCTGGTCCAGGCCGGCCAGCCAGGCCTCGCGGACCACGGTCAGCGGCAACTCGTCATGCAGGCCGACCGACTCGCAGGTTTCCAACCAGGTTTCGCGCAGGTCCTCAAGCTGGCTCAGCAGATAATCGTCATGCTCGGTACTGGCCAGGAAAAACTGCTGCGTGAGCGCTTGCAGGCGCTCACCCCATTGCGGCGGCGAAGCCGGCAAGGTGAGGCTCTGATAAGCCGTTTCCAGCGCATCAAGCAGTGCCACCAGCGGCCCGATCAACGCCGCATCCAGGCCACCGATCTCATCGTAAGGCTCGATCCCCTCGCAGGCCTCGGAGCGGCCCACGGCATAACCCAGCAACATGCGGCGCAAGCCGAAACGCCAGCTGTTCTGCTCCAGCTCCTCCGGCAAGCCGAGATCGGCTCGCTGTTCCGCGCTCATGCCCCAGCGGATGCCGGCGCCTTCGATCCAGCGATGCAAGGTCGGTAGATCGGCTTCATCCACGCCAAAGCGTGCGCGCAAGGCCGGGACGTCCAGCAGGTCGAGGATTTCACTGACGGGGAAGCGGCTGTCCGGCAGCTTGAGCAGGTGTTCCACGGCAATCAGCAATGGATCGCGGCCACGCTGGCCCTGGTCCGTCAGGGTGAACGGAATGAAACGCCGGTCGTCCCGCTCCATCTGACCGAAGACCGCGCGAATATGTGGGGCGTAACTGTCGATGTCCGGGACCATCACGATCACATCCCGCGGACGTAATTCGGAGTCCTCGCTGAAGCGCGCGAGCAGTTGGTCGTGGAGGATTTCCACTTCACGCTGGGCGCTGTGGGCAATGTGAAAACGGATCGACTTGTCCTGCTGCAGATCGACTGCCGGCCATAGCTGACGAGTCTCCTCCAGTGGACGCAGTTCGAGAATATCGTCCTGCAGTTGGTTCAGCAGGGTCTGTGGCTGACTCTCACTGAACAGGTCGATGCGGCCGTCGCGAAAGGCCGAGCGATAGCTGTTGGGATCGTCGTAACTGTCGAGCAGATTGATGTAGTCACGCCCCTGCTTACCCCAGGCGGCCAGCAGCGGATGGGCATGTTGGTGCAGGGTTTGCGGGTCGAGCACCGCTGGCATTCCGGCCTTGCGCGCCTGGCGCTTGTACTGATGGCGCAACAGATCCTTGTCGGCGACGATATCCGCCCAATGGTGACGACAAGGGTTGTGCACGCACAGCAGGACCTGGCTGAAGCGAGCCAATCCGGCCAAGGCTTCAAGGGCTTGTGCCGGCAGGGAGGAAATCCCGAAAACGATCACTCGCGAGGGCAACCCCTGCGGTGCCGTATCCAGGTTGAGAATGCGCTCGATAAACCGTTGGTGAACACCGGCGCGACTTTGCGCCATGCCTTCCTCACCCACGTCCAGCAACAAGGCACGCCATAGCTCGGCTTGCCAGCAATTGGCGGGGGTCAGGGCCTTGGCCTCGCCTCGGGCGCTGCGCAGTTGATGACGTCCCGCCGCCCAGTCCTCCAGCCAATCGGCGCGATAGACCTGGTATTGGTCGAACAGGTCCGCCAGGCGTTCGGCCAACTGATAGCGTTTACGCAGATCCGTGTCGTGCGTGAGGAAGCGTTGCAGAGGTTCGAAGTGCGGCTGATCGATCAGTTCGGGCAAAAGCCGCATCAGGCGCCAGGTCAGTGGGGCTTTATCCAGCAGGGATTTGGGCGGAATCTCATCACGGCCCAGCACCATACGATAGAGTTGCCACATGAAGCTGCCAGGGAGCTGTACGTCGATAGCGGCAGCGATGCCACAGCCGCCCATGTCGTCTTCCTCAGGATCTTCAGCCAGGGCCAGCTTCAGCCATTGGGCAATGCCATTGCTTTGCACGAGGGCGATCTCATTCTCCAGGGGTGCCAAGGGGTAACGCCGCATCCAGCTGACCACCAGGCTGCGCAACTCGTCCAGGCGGTTACCGTGAACCACCATAAAACCAGCGCTGAGGGACGTGGCGTCCGACATAAAGGCTTCCTTGGAAAATGCAAAAGCTAGGGCCGAACCTTAGCACTGTCACGCAGCGGTGACAGCTGAGAGGACCAACGTGAGTGTTGCGAGGAATGAGGCATTTTTTGTTGCACAAAAACAAAACCCCAATTGCTTTCGCAATTGGGGTTTCGGAATTTAATCTTGACGATGACCTACTCTCACATGGGGAAACCCCACACTACCATC